>NZ_JBHVKN010000003.1:0-89232 GCF_042798075.1 Nocardioides sp. NPDC057772 | reverse complement strand
CCCCCACGCGGGCGCGGTCGCCCACCGAGACCTCGCCGAGATGGAGCACGTCGCCCTCGATCCAGTGGCCGGAGAGGTCGACCTCCTGCTCGATCGAGCAGCCCTTGCCGAGGGTGAGCATGCCGGTGACCGGCGGCACGCTGTGCAGGTCGACGTTCTTGCCCATCCGCACGCCGAGCAGCCGGGCGTACCAGAGCATCCAGGGTGCCCCGGCCAGACCGTGCGCACCGAGCTCGTCGACGGCGTGCGTCGCCAGCCAGAGCCGCAGATGGACAGTGCCGCCGCGCGGGTGCTGCCCGGGTCGTACGCCGCGCAGGATCAGCCGCGCCGCACCCGCGGCGAGCAGCATCCGCCCCGGCGGAGTCAGGAAGAGCACGATCGCGGGCACCAGCGCCCACCAGTTGAGCGCGGGCAGCCAGGGCACCCACGGCTGCGCGAGCGTCGTCCCGAGCGCGGTCCAGGTCAGCCAGCGCGGCGCCGCCAGACAGCGCAGCAGGATCGTCGCGACCACCTGCGCGGCCTGGGTCTCGAGACGGACGGCCGGCACCTCCCGATCGGAGACCGCGGCCGAGCTGCCCAGCTCGTCGATGTACGCCGCCAACGCACCGAGCGCTGGCCGGTCGTAGACGTCGCCGAGCGCGACCTCCGGGAAGCGCTCCCGGATCAGGCTGACAATCTGGGCCGCGGTCAGGCTGCCGCCGCCGAGGTCGAAGAAGTCCGCCTTCGGCCCGTCGACCTCGGCACCGAGCACGTCGTTCCACAGCCCGGCCAGCCAGGCCTCGGTGTCGCTGAGCCCCTCCCCCGCACCCGCGGTGGACGCGAGCGGCCACGGCAGCGCGTCGCGGTCGACCTTCCCGCTGGTACGCGTCGGGAGACTGTCGACCACGGCCAGCCGCGGCACCAGCGCCGCCGGCATGTCGGCCCGGAGCCGGGCGACGGAGGCGGCCTGGTCGAAGGTGTCGTCGACGGTGACGTAGCCGACCAGGAGGCTGTTGCCGGCGGCGCTCTTCCGCACCGCGGCAGCAGCCCCGACGACACCGTCGAGCTGGAGCAGGGCGCTGTCGATCTCGCCGAGCTCGATGCGCCGGCCACCGAGCTTGATCTGGTCGTCGGCGCGGCCGCCGAAGAGCAGCCCAGCAGGGTCGTTGACGACGAGGTCGCCCGAGCGGTAGGCCCGCGACCAGCCCAGGGTGGGCATCGGGGCGTACTTCTCGGCGTCCTTGGCCGCGTCCAGGTAACGCGCCAGGCCGACGCCGCCGATGATCAGCTCGCCGGTCTCGCCCTCGGGGACCGGGATGCCGGTCGCCGGGTCGACGACGGCGAGGTCCCAGCCGTCGAGCGGGAGGCCGATCCGCACCGGACCGTCCGCCGTCAAGCGGGCTCCGCAGGCGACCACCGTCGCCTCGGTCGGGCCGTAGGTGTTCCACACCTCGCGGTCGGGCGTGACCAGGCGGGCGGCGAGCTCGGGCGGGATCGCCTCGCCGCCGGTGATCAGCAGCCGGACCCGGTCGAGCGACGACGGCGGCCACAGCGCGACCAGCGTGGGCACCGTGGAGACGATGGTGATCTGGTTGGCGACCAGCCAGGGGCCGACGTCGACCCCGGAGCGCACCAGCGCGCGCGGCGCCGGGACCAGGCAGGCGCCGTAGCGCCAGGCCAGCCAGATCTCCTCGCAGCTCGCGTCGAAGGCGACCGAGAGGCCGGCCATCACCCGGTCGCCGACCCCGATCGGGGCATCCTGGAGGAAGAGGCGCGACTCCGCGTCGACGAACGCGGCGGCGTTGCGGTGGGTGACCGCGACCCCCTTCGGGGTGCCGGTCGACCCCGACGTGAAGATCACCCAGGCGTCGTCCTCGGTCGACGGCTCCTCCGGCTCGCGTGCCTCGCGGGACCCAGCCAGGGTGGTGACCCGCAGGTCGTTGGTCACCACCGCCGCGACCTGTGCCTCGCCGAAGACCAGCCGGGCCCGCTCCTCGGGGTCGTCCGCGTCGACCGGCACGTAGGCGGCTCCCGCGCACAGGATGCCGAGGATCGCGACGTACAGGTCGGTGGTGCCGCTCGCGATCCTCAGCCCGACCTTGTCCCCCGGCCCGATCCCGGCGGCGTTGAGCTCGGCGGCCAGCCCGTCGGCGGCCTCCTCGAGCTCGGCGTACGTCAGCAGGCCGTTGCCCGCCTCGACGGCCGGCTCGTCGGGCACCTGGGCGGCGGTCGCCCGGAAGATGTCGACGAGCGTCCGGGGCTCAGGCGCAAGATGGCCACGCAGCAAGGGGTCGGTCACACGCGGAGCCTTCCGGGAACAGTTGAACGGATGCCGTACATCTTCCTTCCTTCTCGGTGTCGATTTGTCCTTGTCCCACCCGTCATCCCCGGTGACAGACTCATTCGAGACGAGAAGGGGAACCCACGATGACCAGATACATGGTGCTGCTGCCGACGAACGAGGCCTTCTGGGCAGAGTCGACGCCGGAGGAGAAGGCCGCCGGCTACGAGGTGCACGGCAAGTTCGCCAAGCTGCTCGCCGAGCGCGGCCACAAGGTCACCGGCGGCGCCGAGCTCCACCACTCCAGCAAGGCCAAGACGCTGCGCAAGCAGGGCGGCGAGGTGGTGATCACCGACGGCCCGTACGCCGAGACCGTCGAGCACGTCACCGGCTTCTACACGATCGAGACCGACGACGTCGACGACATGCTCGAGTGCTGCAAGGTGCTCGCCGAGCTGGAGACGGCGCTCGAGGTCCGCGAGATCGTCGACCACGGGGAGATGTGATGCGGCCGACCCAGAGTGTCCAGATCAGGTGACGTACGCCGAGACGCTGCTGCGTGACGAGTGGGGCCGGTTACTGGCCCTGCTCGTCGCGCAGTTCCGGCGTCTCGACCTGGCCGAGGAGGGGCTGGCCGACGCGTTCGAGACGGCCGCGCGGCGCTGGCCGGTCGAGGGCGAGCCCGACAACGGCGCAGCCTGGCTGCTCACCGCGGCTCGCCGCCGGATCGTGGACCGGATGCGCTCGGAGGAGGTGCTGGCCCGCAAGATGCCGCTGCTCGCGGTGGACGCGGCGCTGACCCAGGAGGCGCAGCAGGTCATGGCCACGGTGCCGGCCGAGGCCGGCGGCGAGGCGGTCACCGACGAGCGGCTCCGGCTGGTTCTGCTCTGTGCCCATCCGTCGCTGTCCCGCGAGGCTGCGGCGGCACTGACCCTCCGACTGGTCCTCGGCGTCCCCACCGACGACATCGGGCGGCGCTTCCTGCAGTCGAAGGCGACCATGGCGGCGCGGCTGACCCGGGCGCGGAAGCGGCTCGCGGGCGCGTCCTTCGAGGTGCCCACCGACCTCGCCGAGCTCGCCGGCCGGGTCGGCATCGTCGCCGAGGTCGCCTACCTCGCATTCACGGCGGGCTACGCCCCCGGCACCGGCCCCGACGTCGTACGCAGCGACCTCGCCGGCGAGGCGATCCGGCTGGTCCGCGTGCTCCGGACGGTGCTCCCGGCCCCGGACCCGGAGGTCGACGCGCTGCTCGCCCTGATGCTCCTGCAGCACTCCCGCCGGGAGGCGCGCATCGGTGACGACGGAAGCCTGGTCCTGCTCCCCGACCAGGACCGCTCCCGGTGGCGTCTCGACGAGATCACCGAGGCCCTCGCGATCCTCACCCCGCTCGTCCATGCGGCGGCGGCGCCCTATCTCCTCCAGGCTCTGATCGCCGCCGAGCACGCCGTCGCGCCGAGCGCCGAGGCGACGGCCTGGGACCGGATCGTCGAGCGCTACGACGAGCTCCTCGCGTTGCGCGACACCCCGGTCGTACGTCTCAACCGGGCCGTCGCGGTCGCCGAGGCGCTGAGTCCCGAGGCCGGGCTCGAGGCGCTGGATTCGGTCGCTCTGCCAGGACACCGGCTGCCCGCCGTACGCGCCCAGCTGCTGGAGCGGGCGGGGCGCCACCGGGACGCGGCCGAGGCCTACGCGGAGGCCATCGCGCTGTGCACCCACGGGCCGGAGCAGGCTGACCTGACCCGGCGCCGCGACACCCTGCAAGGTTTTGCACCCGATCGCTAGACGAGAACACGTTCTAGTTGTCACACTCGGGGATGTGGCCCCCATCACCCTTCCGGACATCCTCGAGGCGATGGCCGACGCCGTCCCCGACCGCACCGCCGTGTTCACGATGCAGCACGCCTACAGCTTCGCCGAGATCGACGAGCGAGCGACCAGACTGGCCAACCACCTGATCAGCCAGGGCATCGAGCCGGGCGACCACGTCGCGGTCCACTCCCGCAACCGGATCGAGTGGGTCGACGCCTTCTACGGATGCATGAAGGCGCGGGCGGTGCCGATCAACATCAACCACAAGTACCTCCACGACGAGCTCGACCACCTCTACCGCAACTCCGAGGCGGTCATGGCGATCATCGGGCCCGAGCACGTCGAGGCCGTCGCCGCGCTCGGGCTCGGGATCCCGACGCTGGTGCTGGGCGAGGAGTACGACGCCGCGGTCGCCGCCGCCCCCAAGGAGCGCCCCGACATCGGGCGCAGCCCCGACGACCGCTACATCATCTACACCGGCGGCACCACCGGGATGCCGAAGGGCGTCGTGTGGCGCCAGGAGGACGTCATCCGGGCCGCGATGAACGCGAGCCGGTTCGGGGCGCCCTTCGACACCGTCGAGCAGCTCGCCGAGGAGGCCGCAGCACAGGAGACGCCGATGGTGCTGCTGGCCTGCGGGCCGATGATGCACGGCGGCAGCCAGTGGATCATGGGCAACGGCCATGTCGGCGGCTGCACGGTCGCGCTCTACACCGAGCCGGCGTGGTCACCCGAGACCATCCTCGACCTCGTCCAGGCAGCCAGGGTCAACTCGCTCACCTTCCTCGGCGACGCGATGGGCCGCCCGGTCGCCGAGGCGATCCTGCGCGAGCCGGAGCGCTGGGACCTGAGCTCGTTGTTCGCCGTGTCGAACGGCGCCGCACCGCTCTCGGCCGGGGTCCGCGCCCAGCTCCGCGAGGCGCTGCCGGGCCGCTACATCCTCGACTCCTACGGCGCCTCGGAGTCCGGAGCGACCGGCATGCAGGTCGACGAGGGCAACGAGGGTGTGCAGGCCGCGCCGAAGTTCCAGGTCGGGATCGACGTACAGGTCTTCGACCCCGACCTGAAGCCCTGCGCGCCGGGCGAGACCGGGATGCTCGCGCGCACCGGGTCGATCCCGCTCGGCTACTACAACGACCCGGTCAAGACCGCGGCGACGTTCAAGGAGATCGACGGGCAACGCTGGTCGATCCCGGGCGACTTCGCGCGACGCGAGGAGGACGGCTCGATCACCGTCCTGGGCCGCGGATCCGGCTGCATCAACACCGGCGGCGAGAAGGTCTTCCCCGAGGAGGTCGAGGCGGTCCTGCTGCGTCACGCCGACGTCTTCGACACCGCGGTCGTCGGCACACCGCACGAGCGCTGGGGCCAGCAGGTCACCGCCCTGGTGCAGCTGCGCGAGGGCGCCACGACCTCGATCGACGCGCTTCGGGAGCACTGCCGCAGCCTGATCTCCGCCTACAAGGTGCCCAAGGACATCCTGCTCGTGGAGCGAGTCCCTCGCACACCGGTCAGCAAGGTGGACTATCGTGCGAGCGCTACGGTCGCTGCCGAGCTGCTCGAGGCGCGTAGGTGACGGCCGACTGATCCGACGTACGGCCCGGTGCCGTACGCCCCACCTCTGGCCCTAACCAAGGAAGGCGCAGACGTCCCTGTGTCCGCCGTGATCCCCCTCACACTGCCCGACATCCTGGAAGCGATGGCCGATGCGATCCCCGACCGCACGGCAGTCATCACCACCGAGCGCGCCTACACGTACGCCGAGATCGACGAGCGTGCCACGCGCCTGGCCAACCATCTGCTGAGCGTCGGCCTCGAGCCGGGCGCCCAGGTCGCCGTCCACGCGACCAACCGGATCGAGTGGGTCGACGCCCTCTACGGATGCCTCAAGGCCCGCACGATCCCGGTCAACATCAACCACGCCTACCGGCGCGACGAGCTCGCCAGGACGTACGCCGCCACCGACTGCGTCGCGGCCATCGTCTCCCCCGAGTTCACCGACGATCTCGACGAGCTCGACCTGAAGCTGGACCACCGGGTCGTCCTCGGCCCGGACTACGACGCCAAGGTCGCCGCGGCGTCGAAGGAGCGACCGACGGTCGGACGTACGCCCGGCGACTGGCACATCATCTTCACCACCGGCACCACCGGCACCCCGAAGGGAGCGGTCTGGCGCCAGGAGGACCTGATCTGGGCGGCGCTCAACACCGTCCGCCGCAACGCGCCGATCCCGTCGGTCGAGGGGCTCGCCGCCGAGGCGGCCGCCCGCGACTCGGGCGTCGTGCTGCTCGCGGGCGGGCCGCTGCTGCACGGTCAGAGCCAGCTGCTGCTCCTGCGGGCGCTGGTCGCCGGCGGCACCGCAGTGCTCTACACGTCTGAGTCGTTCTCGGCAGAGGCCTTCCTCGACCTCGCCGAGCAGTCCGGCGCCACCGCGATCACCCTCCTCGGCGACGCGCAGGCGCGCCCGGTGGCCGCGGCACGGCTGGTCGGGAAGAAGCGCTGGCCGCTGCACTCGCTCGCCGGCGTCTCCAACACGGCGGCTCCGCTGTCCGACGGCGTCCTCTCCGTGCTTCGCAACGCGTTCGCACGCCGGGTCATCGTCGACTCCTACGGCACCCTGGAGACCGGTGTCACCGGCTCGCGCGCCGACGACGGCTCGGCGCTCGTGCCCGGCGAGGCGCGGTTCATGGTGGGCCCGGAGGTGGAGGTCTTCAATCCCGACCTCACCCCGGCGGCTCCCGGCGTCGAAGGCCTGCTGGCCCGCTCCGGCCCGGCCGCGCTCGGCTACTACAAGGACAACGCCCGCTCGGCCACGGCGATCAAGCTGATCGACAACCGGCGCTGGACCTTCCCCGGCGACCTCGCCCGGCGCGAGGAGGACGGCTCGATCACGCTGCTCGGCCGGGCCGCGACCCTGGTGCGGACCGGTGATCTCGAGATCCACCCCGAGACGATCGAGGGCGTGCTCCTCGCCCACGACGACGTCGTCGACGCCGCCGTCTTCGGCATGCCCCACCCGCGCTGGGGCCAGCAGGTCGCGGCGCTGGTGCAGCTGACCCCGGGCTCCGAGACCGCCGCCGCCGACCTGCGCAAGCACGCCCGGTCGGTGCTCGGGGATTCTCACGAGCCCAAGCTGGTCCTGCTCGTCGAGTCGGTGCCGCGTACGCCGGCAGGGACGGTCGACTACCGCGCCGCCGCCGGCCTCACCGCCGACCTGCTCAGCACCGGCGGCAAGCGTACGGACGAGGCGGACGCCGAGTAACCGAGTCGGCGCGTCTGCCCCGCCGCCACACGCCGAGTCGGCGCGTTTGTCCCAGCTGCTTGGGACATTTGCGCCGACTCGGCGCTGTTTTCCGGGACTGAAGCGCCGGGTCGGCGTTCAGGGCTGCCGGTCGGAGTTGTCCGGGTCGCCGGGGGTTGGCGGCTTTTCCGCCTCGGGCGGGAGCTCGGGCAGGTGGTGGCCGAATGGGACCTGCTGCACCTGTCCGAGGGCGGCCAGCACAGAGGGCAGCATCGCCTTGGCGGTGCGCTTGTAGCCCATCGCACTGGGGTGGAAATGGTCGATGGCGAACATCTCGTCGGGGTTGGTGATGAAGAACGGGCCGACGACGTCGGAGAGCGAGACGACGTGGGCACCCTTGGCCAGCGCGATCTCCCGCTGGCCGTCGGCCAACTGCTTGGCGATCCTGCGTCCGAGCGATCGCAGCGGCTGCGGCAGCGGCCGTACGGCGCCGACGTCCGGGCAGGTGCCGACGACCACTCCTGCGCCGCGCTCGCGCAGGGCGTCGATGACCTCACCCAGCACCCGGGTCGAGTCCTTCTGCGGCACCCGGTGGGTGACGTCGTTGCCACCCACGATCACGACCGCGACGTCGGGCCGGTAGCTCGCCGGCAGCGACTCGAGCTGGGCCGGGACCATCGAGGTCTCGGCTCCGACCACCGCAGCCGTACGCAGCCGCACCGGTCGCTGCAGCGCCTTGGCCGTGCCCTTGGCCAGCCGTGCGCCGAGGGTTCCGCTCCTTGTCTCCGCGCCCAGCCCGGCCGCGATCGAGTCGCCGAGGATCAGGAGCTCGACCGGCGTACCTCCAAAGGTCTTCTTATAGACCTTGTCGGCGTCGATCGCCTCCTCGCCGAGAGGCTTCCCGATCACGTCGCGCGCGTGCGCCGCCTGTCTCTTCAGCAACGTCACGAACCCGGCGCCGGCCGCCGCCCCCACCACGCCGATCGCGCCGGCGACTCCGGCGGTGGCGGCGACCATACCGAGCCACCTGGCCTCTTCACTCGTCTTCGTGCTGCTCACATTCCTCATGTGTAGCGCACGAGGGTGAACGGGCGGTTGGTTCGTCTAGGTATGCAGAGGAACCGTCGCTTCCCTCGCGGATTTCCGCACGGGAAGCGACGGTTCGGCTACATACCTAGACGAACATCCACGGCCCTACGCCTGGGAGAGCCCGGCCTCCTCGAAGGAGTCGTAGTTGGGGGCGATGGTGGCGCGGGGGCCGACGATGCCGCTGATCGCGTCGAGGGTCTTGAGACCGTGGCCGGTGTTGATGATCACCGTCTCCAGGCTCGGATCGAGCGCGCCGGTCTCGACGAGCTTCTTGGTGACCGCGAGGGTCGTGCCGCCGGCGGTCTCGGTGAAGATGCCCTCGGTGCGAGCCAGGAGCACGATCGCGGCGCGGATCTCGTCGTCGGTGACCTCCTCGACGGCGCCACCGGAGGAGCGGGTGGCGTCGAGGACGTAGATACCGTCGGCCGGGTTGCCGATCGCCAGCGACTTGGCGATGGTGTCGGGCTTGACCGGGCGGATCGCGTCGACGCCGGCCTTGAAGGCGGTCGCGACCGGGTTGCAGCCGGTGGCCTGGGCACCGAAGATCCGGTAGGGCTTCTCCTCGACCAGACCGAGCTTGATCAGCTCCTTGAAGGCCTTGTCGACCTTGGTCAGCTGCGATCCGGAGGCGACCGGGATGACGATCTGGTCGGGAAGACGCCAGCCGAGCTGCTCGGCGATCTCGAAGCCGAGCGTCTTGGAGCCCTCGGCGTAGAAGGGACGTACGTTGACGTTCACGAACGCCCAGCCGTCCTCCTCCGCGGCGATCTCCTGGGCGAGCTTGTTGACGTCGTCGTAGTTGCCGTCTACGGCGATCAGGTTGTCGGTGAAGACGGCCGAGTTGACCTGCTTGGGCTGCTCGAGGTTGCTCGGGATGAAGACGGCGGTGGGGATCCCGGCGCGGGCACCGGCGGCAGCCACCGCGTTCGCCAGGTTGCCGGTCGAGGGGCAGGCGAAGACCTTGGCGTCGAGCTCGCGGGCGGCGCTCAGAGCGCACGCGACGACGCGGTCCTTGAAGGAGTTGGTCGGGTTGGTCGAGTCGTCCTTCACCCAGATCTTGTCGATGCCGAGCTCCTTGGCGAGGTTCTTCGCGTCCAGGAGGCGGGTGAAGCCGGGCTCGGTGTTGGGGCTCTGCTCGATATCGGCGGGCACCGGCAGCAGCGCCTTGTAGCGCCAGATGTTGCGGGGTCCGGCCTCGATCTCCTCGCGGGTCACGGCCGGGAAGTCATAGGCCACCTCCAGTGGCCCGAAACACTCCGGACAGGCGTAGTGCGGACCGAGGGCGATCTGGTTGCCGCACTCGCGGCACGACAGTGCCGAAGCGTTGCCGAACGCGCCCTCGCGCAGGGCCTTCGTCTCCGTGGTCGCAGCGCTCATGAGAAACCTCCTCCTCATCTTCCCCGATCACGTCTCTCGCGCCGGGCCGGAATTAGCACCTGCTCCGCTACCCGCCCAGGCTTGGGAGGAGGCTCGCGGTCGGTTGCCGGGACTTCACTGGGCCGTTCCCTCAGTCCCTCTCGATGAGCAGTAATGACCTTACGTGGTCGTGTCCGCCGCATGCATACGCGAGTCCCACGGAATGGAACGCTCGTCCGCGATTCGGACAACGCCGGGGTGTAACACGCTGTTACACGAACTATCCGGTCGTTCTGGACGACCGGATAGTTCTACGAACGGCGTGTTACACCTCAAGCGGCCTGCACGGCACCCGGAACCTCCGCGCCCTCGGCGGGCGCCAGGGCGCCGCGTACGACATCCCTGACATCGCTCACCAGGTTGATCGTCAGCGCCTGCTTCACGTCGTCCGGCACCTCGTCCAGGTCGGGTTCGTTGCGCTGGGGCACGAAGACCTCGGTCAGGCCTGCCCGCTGGGCAGCGAGCAGCTTCTGCTTGAGGCCACCGATGGGCAGCACCCGGCCGGAGAGGGAGACCTCGCCGGTCATGCCGACCTCGCTGCGCACCGGGCGACCGGTCGCGAGCGAGGTGAGCGCGGTGACCATGGTGATGCCGGCGCTCGGGCCGTCCTTCGGGACCGCACCCGCCGGCACGTGGACGTGCAACGAGCGATCGAGCACGGCCGGGTCGACGCCCAGCTCGGCAGCGTGCGACCGGACGAAGGAGAGCGCGATCTGCGCGGACTCCTTCATCACGTCGCCGAGCTGACCGGTGATGTTCAGCCCGGTCTGCCCGTCGGACGCCGACGCCTCGATGAAGAGCACGTCACCGCCGAGTCCCGTGACGGCCAGCCCGGTCGCGACACCCGGGACCGACGTACGCTCCGCCGACTCCGGCGTGAACCGAGGCCGCCCGACGAGGTCCTTGAGGTTGTCCAGGTCGACCTCGACGTGCTCCGTGCCGGTGGCCAGCTTCGTCGCCGCCTTGCGCAACGCCTTGGCGATGAGCCGCTCGAGCTGGCGTACGCCCGCCTCGCGGGTGTAGTTGGCGGCCAGCTCACGCAGGGCGTCGTCGGCGACCGTGACCTCCGCAGGCGTCACCGCGGCGCGCTCGAGCTGCCGGGGCAGCAGGAAGTCGCGGGCGATGGCGACCTTGTCGTCCTCGGTGTAGCCGTCGATCGTGACCAGCTCCATCCGGTCCAGCAGCGCGCTCGGGATCTGCTCCACGACGTTGGCCGTGGCGATGAAGAGCACGTCGGAGAGGTCCAGGTCGAGCTCGAGGTAGTGGTCGCGGAAGGTGTGGTTCTGCGCGGGGTCGAGGACCTCGAGCAACGCCGCCGCCGGGTCGCCCCGGTAGTCGGAGCCGACCTTGTCGACCTCGTCGAGGAGCACGACCGGGTTCATCGAGCCGGCCTCCTTGATGGCCCGCACGATCCGGCCCGGAAGCGCGCCGACGTAGGTGCGCCGGTGGCCGCGGATCTCGGCCTCGTCACGCACACCACCCAGCGCCACCCGGACGAACTTGCGTCCGAGCGAGCGCGCGACCGACTCACCGAGCGAGGTCTTGCCGACCCCTGGCGGACCGGCGAGCAGCACCACGGCGCCCGAGCCACGTCCGCCGATCACCTGCAGCCCGCGTTCGGCGCGCCGGGCCCTGACGGCCAGGTACTCGACGATCCGGTCCTTGACCTCCTCGAGGCCGTGGTGGTCGGCGTCGAGGACCTCGCGCGCGGCGGTCACGTCGGTCGAGTCCTCCGTGACCACACCCCAGGGCAGCTCCAGCACGGTGTCGAGCCAGGTGCGGATCCAGGCGGTCTCGGGGTTCTGCTCGGAACCACGCTCGAGCTTGTCGACCTCGCGCAGCGCGGCCTCGCGTACGGCCTCGGGGAGATCAGCGGCCTCGACCCGGACCCGGTAGTCGTCGGACCCCTCGGGCTCGCCCTCGCCGAGCTCCTTGCGGATAGCGGCGAGCTGCTGGCGCAGGAGGAACTCCCGCTGCGTCTTCTCCATGCCCTCGCGTACGTCCTCGGCGATCTTGTCGCTGACCTCGGACTCGGCGATGTGGTCCTTGGCCCAGGCGATGACCTTCTCGAGCCGCTCGGCGACGTCCGGCGTCTCCAGCAGCTCACGCTTGGCCTCGTCGTCGAGGTAGGGCGCGTAACCGGCGGTGTCGGCGATCTCGGACGGATCGGTCAGCCGGTTGACCTGGTCGATGACCGGCCAGGCCTCGCGACGCTGCAGCACCGCGACGACCAGCCGCTTGTACTCCTCGGCCAGCTCCTTCGCGTGCTCCGTCGCCGTCTCGGTCGCGGGCTCGACCTCGACCCAGAGAGCGGCCCCCGGCCCGGTCACGCCCGAGCCGATCTTCGCCCGCCCGACGGCCCGCAGCACCGCCGCGGGCTCGCCGCCGCGGAAGCGGCCGACCCGCTCGATCGTGGCCACGGCGCCGTACGTCGCATACCGGTCCCCCAGCCGCGGCGCGACCAGCAGCCGGCTGTCCGAGCCGGCCCGGGCGGCGTCGATCGCCGCCTGCGAGGCCTCGTCGAGCTCGATCGGCACGACCATCCCCGGCAGGACCACGGCGTCCGAGACGAACAGCACAGGAAGCTTGTCCATGCGGACCCTCCTAGAAAAGTTGAGTGATACTGACTCAACTTCCGGGAGCAACCGGATGTTCCCTCCGGTTATTGTGTTCGCTGTCAGCGGACGGCGCGAGCTGTAACACGCTGTTACACCGACTATCCGGTCGTTCAGAACGACCGGATAGTCCAGCGAACGACGTGTTACACCGCCGCCGCGTCGTCAGCCAGCCGCCGCAACAACCCCAGCACACCCTCCGGCCCAGCCACCTCGAGGTCGGCCAACCCGGCGAGCGGACCACGGTCGGGGCCGGCGTGGGAGTAGACGAGCAGCGTCGGCGACCCGGTGGTCTTGCCCCACGCCTTGACCGCCTCGAACGCCTCGATGTCCCCCAGGTCGTCACCGCCGAAGAGGATCGCGCCGGGTGCGACCTCGTCGACCAGGGTGGAGATCGCGTGCCCCTTGTGCATGCCCGGGGCGCGCACCTCGATGACCTGCTTGCCGGGCTCGATCATCAGCCCGTGCACGGCCGCCAGCGACGTCAGCGGGGGCAGCAGACGCGCGGCGACTCCGTCGGGGTCGGGGAACCGGCGGGTGTGGACCCCGACGGCGAGGCCCTTCTCCTCGATATAGGCGTCCTGCGCTCCGTGCTCGGCGAGCACCGCCGGCAGCGCCGCCTCGAAGGCACCCAGCCCCTCAGGCGGTGGGGGGCCGGCGACCACCCGGTCCGAGCCGCTCCAGCGCTCGTTGCCGTACTGCCCGAAGACGTAGATCTCCTTCCCCATCTCCGCGAGGGCATCGGCGATCGCGGACAACCCGCCGAGCTCGACGACCTGCCCCGCGGGGCGCCCGGTGACGATGGCCAGGGCCTTCACCCGAGAAGCGAGCGCGATCAGCGCCTCGGCGGCGTCCGGGTGGATCCGGGCAGCGGCCGGGTCCTCGACGATCGGCGAGAGCGTCCCGTCGAAGTCGAGACCGACCAGGGTCTCGGCGGCAGCTGCCACGACCGCGGCGTACTTCTGCTCACCGGCAGTGTCATCCGGCTGGAGTTCGGCCATGCCTCAACTGTGACACGGCAACGACCTTCGAGCCGACCGGGATTGCGGGGCCGTGCGGCAGATCACACACCGCCAGGAACGGCCGGAACCCCTCAGAGGGTGCCGGTCAGCACGACCGTCAGCCGGTCGCCCTTCATCGACCCCTCCACCGACAGATGGGTGCGTTTGATGCCGAGGTCCTCGGCCAGCTGCTGACCCTCGCGCTTCATGCCCTGCGGGAAGTAGACGGTGTTCTCCGGGACGGAGCCCATCCAGTTGTCCTCACCGACGACGTTCCAGCCGACCGTGGTCGCCTTCGCCGCGACATCGCTGGCGAGGCCGGCGATATTGGACTGGTTGTAGACCTCGACGCTGACCTTGGCGCGATCGACGGGCGAAGGCTCGACCTTGGCCGGCTTCTTCTCCTCGGCCTTCGCCGCCTTCGGCGACGCGGACGCCGAGGCCGAAGGGCTGCCGCCGGCCTGGGTGATCTTCTCGTCCCGGCCGTCCTTGTCGCCTCCGGTGATCCAGAAGACGATCACCGCAGCGACGACGGCCACCACGCTCAGCGCGATGACAGGTGTCGGGAGCGCGACGCCACGCTCCCCCTTCGAAGGACGTACGCTGGCGGTCATTCAGACCTCGAAGCCCAGCCGTCTCGCCGAGCGCTGACGCTGCCGGGCCGCGCGGAGCCGTCGCAGGCGGCGCACGAGCAGCGGGTCGGCCTCGAGGGCCTCCGGCTTGTCGATCAGCGCGTTGAGCACCTGGTAGTAACGGGTGGCGGACATGTTGAACGCCTCGCGCACGGCGGCTTCCTTGGCTCCGGCGTACTTCCACCACTGCCGCTCGAAGTCAAGGATCTGCTTGTCGCGCTCGCTGAGGCTCGCCGGGTCCTCGCCTGGGCCTGTGACCTGCACGTTGACAGCGCTCATTCCTCGTCCCCCGGTGTCGTCTGCATCTGAGCACACCCTAACGCGCCGAACTACACGGCTGTGGTTCACCCTCCGGCGTGTTACTCGACAGGTATTCACGATCGGGCCCTGAAATCGCGAGTGGAACGACGCCGCACAGAACTTGGCCCCGGTCCATTAGAGTCGGGGATGTGCAGGCTGACCTGGTAATCGTGGCCAATCGGCTCCCCGTCGACCGTGTGGAGATGCCCGACGGCACGAAGGCGTGGCGACGCTCCCCAGGAGGCCTGGTCAGCGCTCTCGAACCGGTCCTTCGGGCCAACGAAGGCGTCTGGATCGGCTGGCCGGGCGGCACCGACGAGGACCTCGAGCCGTTCGAGGACGACGGCCTCCACCTGCTGCCGATGACGATGAGCGCCCAGGACATCGAGGAGCACTACGAGGGCTTCTCCAACGGCACCCTGTGGCCGCTCTACCACGACGTCGTGGCCAAGCCGGAGTTCCACCGCGAGTGGTGGGACGGCTATCAGCGGGTCAACAAGAGGTTCGCCGAGAAGTGCGCCGAGGTGGCCGCCAAGGGCGCCACCGTCTGGGTCCAGGACTACCAGCTGCAGCTGGTCCCGCAGATGCTGCGCGAGCTCCGCCCCGACCTGCGCATCGGCTTCTACCTGCACATCCCGTTCCCGCCCGCCGAGCTCTTCCAGCAGGTCCCGTGGCGAAGACAGCTGCTCGAGGGCCTGCTCGGTGCCGACCTGGTCGGCTTCCAGCTCCCCCAGGCGGCCCAGAACTTCGTCCGCCTCGTCCGCCAGCGGGTCGGCCACAAGACCCACCGTGATCTGGTCTATCTCCCCGACGGACGCACCGTGCACGCCGCCGCCTTCCCGATCTCGATCGACTTCGTCGGCTTCGACGAGATGGCCCACGACGAGAGCGTCAACCAGCGCGCCAAGGAGATCCGCCAGCAGCTCGGCGACCCGAAGAAGATCATGCTCGGCGTCGACCGCCTCGACTACACCAAGGGCATCTACGCCCGGCTGCGCGCCTTCGGCGAGCTGCTCCGCGACACCAAGCTCGACGTCGAGGACGTGATCTTCGTCCAGGTCGCGGTGCCCTCTCGCGAGCGCGTCGAGCAATACCGCAAGCTCCGCGACGACATCGACCGCCTGGTCGGCCGGCTCAACGGCGACCTGGGCCGTATCGGCCGCCCGGCGATCTCCTACCTCCACACGAGTCTCCCCCGCGCCGAGATGGCCGCCCTCTACCGCGCCGCCGACATCATGGTCGTCACCCCCTACCGCGACGGCATGAACCTGGTCGCGAAGGAGTACGTCGCCTGCCGCTACGAGGACGACGGCGCCCTGGTGCTCTCCGAGTTCGCCGGCGCGGCCGAGGAGCTGCGCCAGGCTTGGCTCGTCAACCCCTACGACATCAACGGGATGAAGGCCGCGCTCCTGGAGGCCTACGAGGCCGAGCCGAAGGAGCTCACCCGCCGGATGAGGGCGATGCGCAAACAGGTGGCCGCCAGGGACGTACGCCACTGGGCCGACACCTTCCTCGAGGAGCTCGCCGCGGTGCCGGGCAACCACAACAAGAGCGTGCTTCCGCCCAACAGCCACTGACGGCGACGCAGGTGGCTAGAGTCGACGCGTGACCACCAACTCTGACCCGATCAGGTGGGGAATTCTCGGCACCGGCCGGATCGCCCACTCCCTTGCCACCGATCTCATGCTCGTCCCCGACGGACAGCTCGTCGCGGTGGGCTCGCGGAGCAAGGAGTCCGCAGAGACGTTCGCGAAGGTGTACGCCGCCGACGGCCCGGTCCGCGCGCACGGCTCCTACGAGGAGCTGGCCGCCGACGAGGACATCGATGTCGTCTACGTCGCCTCCCCCCACTCCCACCACCTCGAGCACGCCACCCTCGTGCTCAACGCGGGCAAGCACGTGCTGTGCGAGAAGGCGCTGACGCTCAACGCCGCCGACTCGCAGACGATGGTCGACCTGGCCACCTCCAAGAAGCTGTTCCTCATGGAAGCCATGTGGATGGCGACCAACCCGATCATCCGGCGCCTCGTCGCCGACGTGAGGTCGGGCCGCTTCGGGGTCCCCCGCCACGTACACGCCGAGCTCGGCTTCGTCGCTGACCCGGAGAAGCACCAGCGGCTCCTCGACCCAGCCCTCGGGGCGAGCGCGCTGCTCGACATGGGCATCTACCCGCTCACCTTCGCCCACCTGCTCTTCGGTGAGGCCCGCTCGCTGACCGCTCAGGCCAACATCGGCACCGGCGCCGACGGCGGCACCTTCGACCTCGACCTGGTGATGACCGGGAAGTACGCCGGCAACGAGCTCTCCACGATGGTCTGCTCGGTCACCTCCTACTCCTCCCGCTCGGCCGCGATCGCCACCGACCAGGGCCGCATCGAGCTCACCGACTTCCACCACCCGTCCTCGGCGGTCTTCAAGCCCGCCGACGGCAGCGAGCCCGTGGAGATCGTCGGCGACGAGCCCGTCATCGGTGCTGCGTACGGCAACGAGATCGCGGAGGTGCAGCGGTGCCTGCGCGAGGGGCTCCTGGAATCCCCGCTGGTGCCTCACAGCCAGACGCTCAGCCTGATGCGTCAGATGGACCTGATCCGCCAATCGGTCGGCGCCAAGTACGCCACCGAGTAAGGGGCAGTTCGGAGCATTCCTCACCGTTGTGGGCTCGGCACGGTTACGATCCGTCCGGCCCACGACGGAGGAGCCCTGCCATGACCAGCCTCGATAACGCGCCGCAAGGGTCGGTGCGAACACCGGGGTCGCCGCGGCGTCTCGCCAACGCTGCGATCCTGCTGGCGTGCGGATGGCTGGTCCTGGACGTCGTTTCGCTGACGCTCGCGTTCCCCCTTGCGGAGTGGTATCGGACGTACGCATCGATGCCGGACGTGAGGGCGGCACACGCGTTGCTCGACCAGCCGATGACGGCTTGGGACAACTACCACTGGGTCGATCCGGCGCGGTTCATCCTGATGGTTGCGACGCTCGTGGTCGTGTCCTCTTGGATCGAGCGGAGCAGTCAGGTCATCGAGCCGCCGTATGTGTCGGGCCTGTCCTGGGCGGCGTGGGTCGTGCCCATCGTCAACTTCTGGCGGCCGTTCCAGCTTGTTCGTGGGCTCTTCACCGCGTCGACGGGCCGTCGGAGCTGGATCCTTCCGGCCTGGTGGACGGTCTGGATCGCGCGCTTTCTGTTGAGCACCCACATCCAGATCGATGTCGACCTCGTCTATGGCTCAGCAGGGGTCGAGCGCGCAGACCGGACCTTGATCTTCGGCCACATCGGGTTGGTGATTCTCACCGGTGTCGGGTTGCTTCTCTGGATCCAGATCATCCGCTCCATCAGCGCGACGCAGCTTCCTGCGAAGGCAGACGCAGCGGCAGACCGTGCCTAGGGGCACACCTCTGGTGGCCGACGCGTCTGACGTCTCCTCAGGCGGTGTTCGGCTTCTCGTTGAACGTGCGGTGCGGGTGCAGGATATCGAGCAGCTCGCTGGTGACGTCGGCGCCGAGGGCACCCCAGTGGTCCTTGTAACCGTAGACGCCGGCGAGGGTGCGTGACTCGTAGTCGCCGTTCATGACCTCGATGTCGTGAGGCGTGATCAGACCGGGGTGAGCGACGCCGACGGCGGCGGACACCTTGGTCAGCTCCCGGCGCAGCGTGCGGAGGTAGCTGGCGCAGCGGTCACCCTTGTCCTGCGGGTCGAGGCCACCGGAGAGCCACTTGCTCTGGGTCGCGACGCCCGTCGGGCAGGTGTCGTCGTGGCACTTCTGCGCCTGGATGCAGCCGATCGACATCATCGCCTCGCGGCCGACGTTGATCATGTCTGCTCCGAGCGCGAAGGCGACGGCGGCATTCTCCGGCAGACCGAGCTTGGCCGAGCCGATGAAGGTGATCGAGTCGGTCAGGCCGAGCTCGGCGAAGGTGCCGTAGACCCGGGAGAATCCGATACGGTAAGGCATCGCGACCGCGTCCGAGAAGATCAGCGGTGCGGCGCCGGTGCCGCCCTCGCCGCCGTCGACGGTGATGAAGTCGACGCCCCGCTCCCCCGACCGCATCCGAGCGGCGAGCTCACGCCAGAACCCCATCTCACCGACCGCCGACTTGATGCCGACCGGCAGCCCGGTCTCGGCGGCGATCAGCTCGACGAAGTCGAGCATCGAGTCGACGTCGGTGAAGGCGGAGTGTCGAGACGGCGAGGCGCAGTCCTTGCCGACCTCGATGCCCCGGATCTCGGCGATCTCCGGGGTCACCTTGGCCGCCGGCAGCAGACCGCCGAGGCCCGGCTTGGCACCCTGGGAGAGCTTGATCTCGATCGCCTTGACCGGCGCGGTGGCCACCCGTTCTTTCAACCGCTGGAGGGAGAAGCTGCCGTCGGCGTTCCGGCAGCCGAAGTACGCCGTGCCGATCTGCATCACCAGGTCCGCACCACCCTCGAGGTGGTAGGGCGAGATGCCGCCCTCGCCGGTGTTGTGCATGGCGCCGGCCTTGAACGCGCCCCGGTTGAGCGCCGTGATCGCCGGCCCGGACAGCGAGCCGAACGACATCGCCGAGACGTTGACGACCGACTCCGGACGGAACGCCTTCGCACGCCCGCGCGAACCTCCCAGCACCTTCGCCGAGGGCAGCTTGGCGGCCGGGTCGTGGTCGTCGGGAAGGCTGTCGGCGAACGTACGGTGCTTGATGTGGATGTGGCCCTGCGTGTGCTCGACGTCGTTGTCGGTGCCGAAGCCGAAGTAGTTGTTCTCCTCCTTGGCCGAGGCGTACACCCAGCGCCGCTGATCACGGCTGAACGGCCGCTCCTCATCGTTACCGGTGACGATGTACTGCCGCAACTCCGGCCCGATCTTCTCCATCAGGTAGCGGGCGTGCCCGATCACCGGGAAGTTCCGCAGGATCGCGTGCTTGCGCTGGGTCAGGTCGCGCGCGGCGACCAGGCCGGCGGCGACCGCCGCTCCCCCGAGGAGGGTCGTCATCTTCATGTACGTCTTCCTACCGGCCCGCCACGGCGTTGTAAACGTCCGTGGCGGTGTCGGCGGGCGTCGCTCAGGCGAACTCGGGCATGACCTTCGACTCGAAGAGCTCGATCGAGGAGCGGTCGTAGGCGGCGTCGCCGAAGTAGGTGATGGCGTACGTCATCCCCAGCTCCTCCATCGACTTCAGCTTCTCCACGATCTGCTCCGGCGTGCCGACCAGACCCTGGCTGCCGCTGCGGCGCGCGTGCTCCGCACCGGCGGCCTCCCCGAGCGACTTGGTGAGGTGATCGGCGTACCAGTCGATCTTGTCCTGGGCGTCCTTCTCGGTCTCACCGATGAAGACGTTGTAGTTGGAGGAGCGGGTGATCTCGGCGAAGTCGCGGCCGAGCTTGTCGCAGTGGCCGCGCAGGATCTCCGACTTCGCCTGGAACGTCTCCGGGTCGCCGGCGAAGTTGGTGTAGTCGGCGTACTGCGCGGCGACCTTCAGGGTCACCTTCTCGCCACCGCCGGCGATCCACAGCGGAATCCCGGAACGGCCCTTCTGGATCGGCAGCGGCTGACAGATGGCGCCGTCGACCTGGTAGTACTTCCCGTCCAGCGACGAGACGCCCTTGGTCCAGGCCTGCTGGAAGATCTGGACGCCCTCGCGGAGCATCCCGAGCCGGTCGCGCGCCTCCGGGAAGCCGTAGCCGTAGGCCCGCCACTCGTGCTCGTACCAGCCCGCGCCGATGCCCATCTCGATCCGGCCGCCGCTGACGTGGTCGGCGGTCGCGGCGACCTTCGCCAGGTAGGCGGGGTTGCGGTAGGACATGCAGGAGCACATCTGGCCGAGGCGCACCCGTGAGGTGACCGCGCCCAGGCCGGCCATCAGCGTCCAGGCCTCGTGCGTCGCCTGGTCGGAGGGCTCCGGGGTCGTGTGGAAGTGGTCGTAGACCCAGACCGACTCCCAGCTCCCGGCATCGGCGTGGAGAGCCAGGTCCTTCATCGTGGTCCACTGGTCGGCGGGGTCGATGCCGACGAGGTCAAAGCGCCATCCCTGCGGGATGAAGAGTCCGAACTTCATACACCACAACCTATCCAGGGTCCCTGGGCGTGGCGAACGATATGTTGAGGGAGTGAGCGCACTCGCCGGACTCGTGGACAAGGGCCTGATGGCTGCCGACTGGGCCGAGGCGCTGGCGCCGGCCGAGCCGCAGATCGAGCAGATGGGCCGCTTCCTGCGCGAGGAGCTGGCCGCCAGGCGTCCCTACCTCCCCGACGGCGACCGGATCTTCAACGCCTTCCGGCGACCGCTGCGGGACGTACGCGTCCTGATCGTCGGCCAGGACCCCTACCCGACCATCGGGCATCCGATCGGGCTCAGCTTCGCGGTCGAGAAGGACGTACGTCCCCTGCCCGCGTCACTGCGCAACATCTATGCCGAGCTGGCCACCGACCTCGACCTGAAGATGCCTGAGCACGGCGACCTGTCGGCCTGGGCCGACCGCGGGGTGATGCTGCTCAACACCTCGCTGACGGTACGACCCGGTGCTCCCGCCTCGCACTCGAAGAAGGGCTGGGAGGAGGTCACCGGGCGAGCGATCGACGTCCTCGGCCGCCGCGGCGGGCCGCTGGTGGCGATCCTGTGGGGCCGACACGCGCAGAACCTCGAGCCGCGGCTCAACGGCGTGCCCGCGATCAAGTCCGTCCACCCCTCGCCGCTCTCCGCACGCCGCGGCTTCTTCGGCTCCCGGCCGTTCTCCCGCGCGAACGCTCTCCTGATCGAACAGGGCGGTTCCCCGATCGACTGGTCACTTCCCGACTAGGATCGGCCCATCGGCGCATCGGCGCATCGGCCGATCGGCGCGGTGAACGGGGGCCACATGGGCGAGAACACCACCGAACCGACGCTGTCGGTGCCACGATCGCTCAAGATCGCCGGCACCATCGTCGTCGCCCTGCTCGCGGTCTGCGCCGCGGTCCTCGGCGGCCGGCTCCTGCTCGACCTGACCGGTCCCCCGGAATACCCCGCGACCGACGTACGCGACTGGTCGACCTTCGCCGATCACCTCGTCCTCGGCACGGCCGGGGCGGAGGATCGGCTCGAGGTCACGACGGTCCTGTGGAGCCGGCAGGGAGCCCATCCGATCGGCCGCCGGATCACCGTCGAGGCCGAGATGACCGAGGGCGAGGCGTACGCTGTTCCGGTGGCCTGGCTCGACGGCGGCGACGGGCACTGGGTCGCGCTCGCACCCGAGGCTGTCCTCCCTCTCGAAGGCGGGCGGATCACCGACGGCGGGGGCACCTGGGCCGACGAGCACACCGGGGAGCCGGCTCGCGCGCTGGCGACCGAGCTCTACGAGACCGGGCCCTACCCGGCCGCCGTCCCCCATCTCTACGAGAGCCTCGAGCAGCGGCTCGCCGCTGTTGACCGGTAGGTAAGATTTCAACCGTGAGCCAGGATTCTCCCACGCGGCCCCAGCGCGCCAACTGGCTTCGGGCCGGCATTTGGTCACTCGGATTCGTCGCCCTGCTGTGGGTACTCGAGGCAACCGACTACATCAGCGGCCACCAGCTCGACACGCTCGGCATCCAGCCGCGCACCGATGCCGGCCTGCTCGGCATCGTGTTCGCCCCGGTGCTCCACTTCGGCTGGGCCCACCTCTACGGCAACACCCTGCCCGCGCTCATCCTCGGCTTCCTGGTGCTGGCCTCGGGTGTCGGTCGCGGGATCGTGGCGACCCTCGTCATCTGGGTGGTCGGCGGCGTCGGTGTCTGGCTGATGTCGCCCCCGGGCAGCATCACCGCCGGCACCTCGATGCTGATCTTCGGCTGGCTGGTCTACGTCATCATGCGCGGGCTGTTCAGCCACAGCGCGGTGCAGATCGTGATCGGCATCCTCGCGTTCCTCGGCTACGGCGGACTCCTGCTCGGCGTGCTTCCTGGGCAGACCGGCGTCTCCTGGCAGGGCCACCTCTTCGGCGCCATCGGTGGCGCGCTGGCAGCCTGGCTGCTCAACGACCCGCCCCAGAAACAGGCCCAGAAGAAGGCCCAGAAGAAGGCCGCCTGAGCCGACTGTTGGAGACTGGGGCCATGCAGATCCTCTCCATCCAGTCGCACGTGGCCTTCGGCTACGTCGGCAACTCGGCGGCCGTCTTCCCGATCCAACGCCTCGGCCACGAGGTCTGGCCGGTCCTCACGGTCAACTTCTCCAACCACACCGGCTACGGCGCCTGGCGCGGGCCGGTCGTGGCCGCCGACCAGGTCGCCGAGGTCATCGAGGGGATCTCCGAGCGCGACGGTCTCTCCACCGTCTCCGCGGTGCTGTCCGGCTATCAGGGCGACCCTGCTGTCGGCGCGATCGTGCTGGACGCCGTCCGCCGGGTGAAGGCGCTCAACCCGCGCGCCCTCTACTGCTGCGACCCCGTGATGGGCGACGTCGGGCGCGGGATGTTCGTCCGTGAGGGCATCCCGGAGTTCATGCGCGACGAGGTCGTGCCCGCCGCCGACGTGATCACGCCCAACCACTTCGAGCTCAACTTCCTGGCCGGCCTCGAGTCCACCGACACGTTGCAGGAGGTGCTCGCCGCGGTCGACATCGTCCGCGAGTCCGGTCCCTCGAACGTGCTCGTGACCTCGGTGATCACCAAGGACCCGACCCACCTCGACCTGGTCGCGGTCTCCGACGAGGGCGCCTGGTCGGTCACCACTCCCCTGCTCCCGATCTCCCCCAACGGCGGCGGCGACGTCACTGCGGCGGTCTACCTCTCCCACCTGCTCTCGACCGGCTCCACCCCGGCCGCCCTCGGCCGCACCGCGAACACCCTCTTCGCCATCCTCGACCGGACGCTGAAGTCGGGCCGCCGTGAGCTCGAGCTCGTCGCCTCCCAGGACGACATCGCCAACCCGCCGACGACGTACGAGGTCACTCAGCTCCGCTGATCAGTAGGACTTGCCGTCGGCGTACCGCTGCCGCCGCCAGGCCCTGCCGCTCCCCCGGTTCTTGGCCTTGTACGTCGGGAGCTGGCTGTCGCAGTTCGGGCACAGGAGCCGCAGGTTCTCGCGCTTGTTGTTCGACGCATCGCCGTCGATGTGATCGAGCACGAACTCGAGCTCCAGACCGTTCCACTCGGCGGGGATGGCGCAGATCGCGCAGAGGCCATCCTGCTGCTGGAGCACGTAGTCGCGAATGTAGTGACGACGCTTGCTCTGGGCCTTGCCGATACCTGTCGCCAGCCACTCCTCGACCATGCGTTTCTGCTTGACCTGCATCTGGCAGGCGTTGCTGCAATAGATCTTCTGGTGGCGCTCGGTCAGCTCTCGACCGCACCCCAAGCATCGGCTCACGGCCATGACCGTATGGCCGACCACCGACATTTCTGGGAGCCGGTGACAGGAGTCGAACCCGCGACATTTCGCTTACAAGGCGAACGCTCTACCAACTGAGCTACACCGGCATGCCGTACGTCTCCACGACGGCGGGACAATCGTAGCCAGTCCACGGCCCGAGTACGCATCCGGCGTGTCGTCCTGCCTTGCAAAGCGCGCCGAGGCAACCCTCGACGACCCGCACGTGACCAGCATCTGAGAAGGTTTCCCTTCATCCGAGTGACGGATCGATGAAGGGAAGACGGATGACGGACATCTTGGGCGCTGTCAACGGCGTCGTATGGAGCAACTGGCTCGTGTATCTGTGTCTCGCTGCGGGGGTGTACTTCTCCGTGCGGTCACGGTTCCTCCAGGTGCGACACTTTCCGGAGATGATCCGGCTCCTCGTGCGCGGCCAGAAGTCGTCCTCCGGGGTCTCCTCGTTCCAGGCGCTCGCGATGTCGCTGGCCGGGCGCGTGGGCACGGGTAACATCGCCGGTGTCGCCACCGCGATCGCCTTCGGCGGCCCGGGAGCGATGTTCTGGATGTGGGCTGTCGCGTTCCTCGGCGCCTCGACCTCCTTCGTGGAGAGCACGCTCGGCCAGGTCTACAAGACCCGCGACCCGCTCACCGGTGAGTACCGCGGCGGTCCGGCCTACTACTTCAGCCGAGCCTTCGCCCACACCCGGGCCAGCAAGTTCTTCACTATCTACGGGTTCGTCTTCGCGGCCGTGACCGTGCTCGCGTGCGGCGTACTCCTTCCCGGCGTCCAGGCGAACTCGATGAGCGCCGGCATGACCAACGCCTGGGGTGTCCCGACCTGGGGCGTCGCGATCGCGACGGTCATCGTGTTCGCGTTCGTGGTGGTCGGCGGCGTCAAGCGCATCGCGTCCTTCGCGACCCTCGTGGTGCCGTTCATGGCCGTGGCCTACGTCGTCGTCGCCATGGTCGTCGTGTTCGTCAACTCGGACCAGATCCCCGGGGTCATCAGCGATGTCGTGTCGAGCGCCTTCGGTCTCCACTCCACCTTCGGCGCCGTGCTCGGTCTGGCCGTGATGTGGGGCGTCAAGCGGGGTGTCTACTCCAACGAGGCCGGGCAGGGCACCGGCCCGCACGCCGCAGCCGCAGCCGAGGTCTCGCACCCGGCCAAGCAGGGCCTGGTGCAGGCCTTCGCCGTGTACGTCGACACCCTGTTCGTCTGCTCGGCGACGGGCTTCCTGATCCTGTCCACCGGCGCCTATCGCGTCTTCGAGGGCGGCAGTGAGAGCGGCGACGTGCTCGCGGACGGCGGTGTGCTGGCCGCCGGCACCGAGGTCGGCCCCGCCTACACGCAGTCGGCCTTCGACACCGTGTTCCCCGGGGTCGGCGCCTCCTTCATCGCCGTCTCGCTGGCCTTCTTCTGCTTCACGACGATGGTCGCCTACTACTACATGGCCGAGACCAACCTGCGCTTCATCGTCGGCCGCTTCGCCACCGTTCGGATCGGCGGGCAGCGCGGGGTCTCCCTCGGGCGGATCACCACGCTGGCCCTGCAGGCCATCATCCTGGTCGCGTCGGCGTACGGGTGCGTGTCGACGGCCAGCGACGCCTGGACGCTCGGTGACATCGGCGTGGGCCTGATGGCCTGGCTCAACATCCTCGGGATCCTCGTCCTCCAGCAGCCGGCCTTCGCGGCTCTCCGGGACTACGAGCGGCAGAAGAAGCAGGGCATCGACCCGGTCTTCGACCCGCGGGCGCTCGGCATCACCGGAGCCACCTACTGGGAGACCTACGAGCCGGAGCGCGAGCGGGTCTAGGGGGTCGCCTCACTCGCTCCCACCTGGCTGTCCAGCGGGACGTACTCGTGGGCGGTGAGGGCGCCGTTGGTCTCCAGCTCCACCGACTGGAGACCGACGGGCCGGCCGTCGGCGTAGGTGATCAGGGTGACCTCGGCGGTGCGACGGATCTTGCCCATCGCGAAGGCGTACGCGGCCCCACCCGTGGTGCCGTTGGTGTAGGTCCAGCCCACGTTGCCGTTCTCGCCGGTCACCTCGCTCGGTCCCAGGTGTACGTGGCGGTGGCCTCCGACGACGAGCGTCGCACAGCCGCGGCGCAGGGTCTCGCGCCCCAGGGACGGGTCGTGGACGAGAAGGGTCGCGACCGGCTTGCCCTCCTCCATCGAGTCGCAGGCGATGTCGGCCAGCTTCGAACCGGCCTCGGCGAAGCTGACGTCCTTCTCGTCGACCCAGTTGCCGAGCCCGCTGGTGCGCGGGTCGGGGACACCGAGCAGCGTGGAGCCGCCGGGACCGTCGACCACCTCGCCGTCGAGGACGGTCCAGCCCTTCTCGGCCAGGTAGCTGCCGACGGTGGGGCCGTGGTCGTGGTTGCCGGTGACCGCCCACTTGTCCAGGCCGTCGCTCGCGTCGGTGAGCGAGTCGAGGGAGAAGGTCTCCCAGTCCGACCCGGTGGAGGTGTCGTCGCCGCCGTCGAGGATGCCGGTCGCACCACCCTCGTCGGCGATCGCCCGCACCACCGCGTCCATGCCGACGTTGTCGTGGCGGTCGGAGACGAGAACTGCCACCGTCTCGTTCTCGGCCGGCTCGCGCAGCTCCAGGTCCGGCACCTTCTCCACGACCTTCTCGTAGAAGGTGCGGCTGGAGTTGTAGGTGTCGACGGCGCTGGCCACCAGCCTCCGGGTCTGGTTGGCGTAGGCGTCGCCGCGGACCTCCACCTCGGTCAGCTCCTCGGGTAAGGGGATCTCCGGGCCGAGGAAGTCGGCCAGCGGGGTCCAGTCGCCCGCGACCGGTCCGGCCTCCTTGTCCGCGGCTGGCGCTCCGGGCTCGCCCCAGGGCTGCCAGATCGCGACCGCGAGCACCGCGACCGTCACCACGCCGACGCCCGCCGTGGTCAGCCCGTGTCGCGTGCGGACCGCCTCCGTCATACGTCTGCGCAGGTCAGCACGGCGTTCGGCGCCCGGAAGCCACCACAGCAGCACTCCCCCGGCGACGAGCGCCAACGAGACCGCGGAGCCGCGGAGGACGGCCGCGCCGAGCATCGACTCGACCTGCTCCACCACGACGGCACGCTGACCGTCGGGCGCCGAGCCCAGCACCGCGTAGCGCTCGAAGAGCTCGTCCATCGACCTCAGCTCGGTCTTCCCGAGGGTGACGTCGACGCCGACCGGCCCGGCCACGTCCAGACGTACGTCAGGCAGGACCGGCCCGGTGTGGATGATCGCCTTCCCCGACAGCGTCGGGCGCAGGACCGAGTCGTGACCGGCCAGGACCACCTGGCGTTCGCTGGACAGGAAGAGCCACGCGCTCAGCGCCGTGGCGAGCACGAGCCACAGCACGCCTAGCCCCGCCCAGACGGCGAGGCCACGAAGCAGGCTGCGGCGGGAGATCAGCGGCGCGCCTCCGCGACGGCGTAGAGCACGACCGACGCGGCGACGCCGGCATTGAGGGACTCCACCGAGTTGGCCATCGGGATCGAGACTATCTGGTCGCAGGTCTCCTGGACCAGGCGGGAGAGCCCGCCCCCCTCGGCACCGACGACGACCACCAGCGGCCCGTCGGCGAGGCCGTCGGGAGCACCCAGCTCGGGCAGCGTGATGTCGCCTTCCATGTCGAGCCCGACGACCATGCAGCCGGCGTCCTGGTAGGCCTTGAGCTGCCGGGTCAGGTTGACCGTCTGGGCGACCGGGATGCGGGACGCGGCGCCGGCGCTCGTCTTCCAGGCGGCGGCGGTCATCCCGGCCGCACGGCGCTCCGGGATCACCACGCCGTGGGCACCGAAGGCCGCGGCCGAACGCACGATGGCGCCCAGGTTGCGCGGGTCGGTCACCTGGTCGAGGGCGACGATCAGCGGCTTCTCGCCGATCTCGGTCGCGCGGTCGATCAGGTCGTCGGCGTGGGCGTACTCGTAGGCGGGGATGCGCGCCGCGAGGCCCTGGTGGCCGTTGAAGCCGGTCAGCCGGTCGAGCTCGACCTTGGTCACCTCGAGCAGCGAGATGCCCTTCTCGGAGGCGAGCAGGAACGCCTCGCGCAGCCGCCCGTCACGCTCGGCCCCCTCGGCGACGTAGATCCCGTTGACCGGTACGTCCTCGCGCAGTGCCTCCACCACGGAGTTGCGTCCGATGATCCACTCGGCGTCGCCCGCCGCCCGCTTGCGCGGGCCCTTGTTGGCCCGCTGCTCGGCGGCCTGGGCCGCCTTGTGGGCCTTGTGGTAGGGCCGGTCCTTCGCCTTCGGCGTAGGGCCCTTGCCCTCGAGCCCGCGGCGACGGTTGCCGCCGGACCCGACCTGGGCACCCTTCTTCTTCCCCTTCGCGATCGCACCGCGACGCTGGGAGTTGCCTGCCATCAGTTAACGCTCCATTTCGGACCCTCAGGGGTGTCCTCGATCTCGATCCCGGCGTCCTTGAGCCGGTCTCGCAGGGCATCGGCCCGGGCCCAGTCCTTGGCCGCGCGTGCCTCGGCGCGCTCGTCCAGTACCCCGCGGACCAGTACGTCAAGCGCGCCGGTCAGCTTCTCGTCGGCACCGCTCTCCGGACCCCACGAGGGGTCGGCGGGGTCGAGACCGAGGATGTCCAGCATCGCGCGGACGCTCGCGGCGACCCCGCGCAGCGCCGGACTGTCGCCGTCGGCGAGCAACTTGTTGCCTTCGCGGACGACCTCGTGCAGGGCAGCCACGGCGGCGGGGGTGCCGAGGTCGTCGTCCATCGCGTTGACGAAGTCGGCGCACGGGACACCGTCGTCCGAGATCTCGCCGATCACGGACGTCGCCCGGTCCAGGAAGCCCTCGATCCGCTGGAAACCGGCAGCCGCCTCGTCGAGCGCCTCGAAGGAGAACTCGACGTGGGACCGGTAGTGGGCGGCGACCAGGTAGTAGCGCAGCTCGATGCCGCGAACCTTCTTCAGGACCTCGGGGATCACCAGCGAGTTGCCCAGCGACTTCGACATCTTCTCGCCGGAGGTGGTGATCCAGGCATTGTGGAGCCAGTAGCTCGCGAACGGCCGGCCGGCAGCGCGCGACTGCGCCTGCTCGTTCTCGTGGTGCGGGAAGCGCAGGTCGAGGCCACCACCGTGGAAGTCGAAGGCGGGACCGAGGTATTTGCCGGCCATCGCCGAGCACTCGATGTGCCAGCCGGGACGTCCCAGCCCCCAGGGCGAGGGCCACGAGGCGGTCTCCGGCTCGGAGACCTTCCGCCCCTTCCACAGCGCGAAGTCGCGCGGGTCGCGCTTGCCCCGCGGGTCGGCGTCGGCGGCGGCCTCCATGTCGTCGACCTTCTGCCCCGACAGCTCGCCGTAGGCGGGCCAGGAGCGGACGTCGAAGTAGACGTCGGCCGAGCCGTCCTCGGCGGCGTAGGCGTGACCCTTCGCGATCAGCTCCTCGATGAGCGCGATGATCTCCGGGATGTGGCCGGTGGCCAGCGGCTCGTAGGTCGGCCGGGCGACGTTGAGCGAGGCGTAGGCGGCGTCGAGCTCGCGGTGCATCTCGTAGCCGAGGTTGTACCAGGGGCGGCCCTGGTCGGCCGACTTCGCCAGGATCTTGTCGTCGATGTCGGTGACGTTGCGGATGAACGTGGTCTCGTAGCCCGACGCGCGCAGCCAGCGCTGCAGGACGTCGAAGTTCACCCCGCTCCGCACGTGGCCCACGTGCGGCTCGCTCTGCACGGTCAGACCACAGACGTAGAGCGACGCCTTGCCGGGCTGCAAGGGGGTGAAGTCACGTACTTCACGGGTCGCCGAGTCGTAGAGCCTGAGTGCCATGCCCCAAGTCTAGGGACGTAGCCGGTGAGTTCAGGATTCGCGACGCACGACGAGAGCTGTCGCGATCGCGGCGACACCTTCGCCTCGGCCGGTGAGCCCGAGACCGTCGGAGGTCGTCGCCGTCACCGTGACCGGCGCGCCGGCCGCCGCGGACAGCGCCTGGTTGGCCTCGTCCCGGCGCGGACCGATCTTGGGCCGGTTGCCGATCACCTGGACCGCGACGTTGCCGATCTCGAAACCGGCCTCGCGGACCCGGCGCGCGGCCTCCGCGAGCAGGACCACCCCGGCCGCACCGGCCCACTCGGGCTCGGAGGTGCCGAAGTTCGACCCGAGGTCACCCAGTCCCGCGGCGGAGAAGAGCGCGTCGCAGCAGGCGTGGGCCGCGACGTCGCCGTCGGAGTGACCGGCGAGGCCCTGTGACTCGTCGGGGAAGGCGAGCCCGGCCACATGCATCGGGACGCCGTCGGCAAGGCTGTGTACGTCGGTCCCGATGCCGACCAGAGGAAGCTGCACGCCCCGCAGTCTCCCAGATCGGGCTCAGACCGCCTTGCGGTGCCCGACGTGGATGATCCCGTCGACGACCCGGACCTCGTAGGCCGGGATGGACACGTGCGCGTCGTCCAGGCACTGCCCGGTACGCAGGTCGAAGCCGTGACGGTGAGCGGGCGAGGCCACGAACGGCACCCCGTCGCGGACCCCGACGATGCCCTTGGCGATCACCGACGCCTTGGCGAACGGGTCGTGGTTGCCCAGCGCGTAGACGACGTCGTCGGGCATCCGGAAGATCGCGATGGCCTGCCCGTGGACCAGTGCCGTGGCGCCGCGCTTCACCTCGAGCGCGTCGACCGGGCAGACGGGCTGCCACTCTCGGTGGTCGTCCCGCTGCGCGTGAGCACTCATGACGTCGCCGGCCCGAGCCGCTTCGTCGACATTCGTCGGGTCCTCCCTTCGGTGGATCTGAACGCTATGGGGCGTCGTGGTCACCTCCTGTTTCGCTGTGTTACGGGTGCGTAAACACCAGCGCCCAGCCCCTCCGCCGTCTTCTCCGCCGAACGGATAACCTCCTGGGGTGCCCGCCGCTCTCGTACTCCTGGCCGCCGGATCCGGCACCCGCGTCGGAGCCGCCACCAACAAGGTGCTGCTCCCCCTCGACGGGTCCGAAGATCCGGCCTCCTCAGCTCTCGGACTCTCGCTCCGGACCGCCCTCGAGGTGCCCGACGTCCACCGCCTGGTCCTGGTCGTACGCAGCGGCGACGAGGAGGCGGTCGCCGCCGTGGCGCAGCCCCTGCTGGGCGAGCGCGAGGTCGCGATGGTCGCCGGCGGCACCACCCGGCACGCCTCCGAGCAGGCCGCGCTCGGGGTGCTCCGTGCCGACATCGAGGCCGGGGACGTCGACGTGGTCGCGATCCACGACACCGCCCGGCCGCTGACCGCACCCGAGCTCTACGCAGCAGTCATCGGCGTCGCCCGTGAGCACGGGGGCGCCATCCCGGCCGCGCCGCTCACCCACCTCTCGACGAGGGACCTCCAGCCGGTGGACGGTGCCCTCGTCGGCGTACAGACCCCGCAGGCGTTCCGGGCGGCCGAGCTCTTGGCCGCCTACGCCCAGGCCGCGGCGGACGGTTTCGACGGCACCGACACCGGCGCGACGTTGGAGCGCTATGCGTCCGACGTACGCATCGTGGCCGTGCCCAGCTCGCCGCTGAATCTCAAGGTGACCTTCGCCGACGATCTGCGGGCGGCCGAGGCGCTGCTCGGCTGACAGGTCAGCTGCGCGAGAGCGCCTCCAGCAGACGTACGTCGTCCGGCGACGTCACCCGGCGACCGACCGGCGGCGCCTCGACCGAGACGACCGGGAACCGGCGCGCCAGGACTCCCGCGATCTGGGCGAAGTCGCCGGAGGGCCAGGCGTCGAGCGAGGCGACCACGGACGGCGGAAGCACGATCGGTGAGGCGACCGAGACGAGCGCGGACCGGTCGATGGTCTCGCCGAGCACCGGCACGCCGTCCTGGGCGGTGAGCTTCTTGACCGTGTCCGTGACCGGGCGTACGCCGACGACGACCGCCTCGCGGGCGACCGCGGTCGTGACGCAGTGGGCGATGAAGGCCGGCGGGGTCATCGGGCACAGCGAGTCGTGGAGGACCAGCGGCTCCTCGGCAGCGACGATGGCGTCCCACGAGGTGGTGAAGTCGACGGGGGTCACTCCGGACTCCCCGAGAGACCAGGTGGCGGCGGCGACCAGCGCCTCACCGTGGATCAGCGCGAACGGCAGCGAGCCTCGCTCGTCGTCGGCCACCGTCCCGAGCGCCGGCGGAACCTCGGCGGTCTCGTCGATCTCGTCGTAGTCGGCGTAAGGATCCTCCATGGGAGTCACCGTAGCCACCTCAGAACGCGAAACAGGCCCCGGGATCACCCGGAGCCTGTAACGCAGACCGAAACCAGCGTCAGCTGGCCAGCACCTCGTCGAGGAGGACTTCAGCCTTGTCTTCGTTGGTGTGCTCGCACAGCGCGAGCTCCGAAACCAGGATCTGGCGTGCCTTGGCGAGCATGCGCTTCTCCCCGGCGGAGAGGCCACGGTCACGCTCACGGCGCCACAGATCACGCACGACCTCCGCGACCTTCATGACGTCGCCGCTGTGCAGCTTCTCCAGGTTTGCCTTGTAACGACGCGACCAGTTGGTCGGCTCTTCGACGTGCTCCGCACGAAGCACCTCGAAGACTCGATCAAGCCCGTCCTTGTCTACGACATCTCGAACTCCGACGAGCTCGAGGTTGTTGGCCGGAACACGCACCACGAGGTCCTGCTGAGCGATGATGCGGAGGACCAGATACTGCCGCTCCTCGCCCTTGATGGTGCGCATCTCGATGTCTTCGATGACGGCCGCGCCATGGTTCGGGTATACGACGGTCTCGCCGACGGTGAAAGTCATATTTTTAGGTACCCCTTCCTAGGGCCATAAGTCTACCACGGATCTTAGAATTCGGATTCCGCGTTTCTGCAGGTCAGGGCATTAATCTGGGGTTGACAGATTGACAAGTTGTGTGGTTCCGCGCGCGCAGGCCGGTGAAGAGTGGCAGCATGGCTGATTTCGAAACGGGGCCGAAATCTCGTCGTAGCCAGCCTGTTGTCCTGCGCGTGTCGGCGCAGTGCCCGATACTGCCGCCATGGCGAATGCATCGCAGAGCGCCCCCAAGACCATCTTCACCGTGTCGCCGCACGCCCAGGATCAGGACCCGGAGACGACCGAAGCGAGGTCGGGCGGCGAGCTTGCTCGTCCGTCCGCGCCGAGCGAGGGAGTGAGCGAGCGCAGCGAGCAGGAGACGCAGCCCAGCGCGTCGGCCGTTCCTGACACCCCGGCGAGCAGCCAGAGCGTCATGGACAAGATCGGCAACTGGGCCCCGTTCCTCCTCATCCGCTCCACCCATCCCCGTCAGGCGGTGCTGACCGCCATCGGCCTCTCGGTCGCCGCGGTCCTCGCCGGGTTGACGACCCGCGAGGTCATCCTGATCGCGGTCACCGTGCTCGTCGGCCAGGCCGTGCTCGGTTGGCACAACGACCTCGTCGACCAGGGGGTCGACCGTCGTCACGAGCGCGAGGGCAAGCCGATCTCCGACGGCCGCCTCGAGTCCGGTGGTGTCTGGTTCGCGCTGTGCTGCGGCGTACTCCTCGTCATTCCGCTCTCGGTCACCTCGGGCACCGTCGCGGGACTGTTCTACCTGGGTTCCCTGGTGATCGGGATGCTCGCCAACGTACTGCTGCGCAAGGGTCTGTTCTCCTGGGTCCTGTGGGCGGCCGCCTTCGCCTGCTACCCCGGATACATCTCGTACGCCGGTTGGGCCGGTGAGTCCGCCGGTGGGCCGCCGCACTGGGCGATGGTCGCGCTCGCCGCGGCGCTCGGTGTCGGCGTGCACTTCCTGACCGCATTGTGGGGCCTGGTCGCCGACAACGAGGACGGCTGGACCTACCTGCCGCTCAAGGCCGGGCTGAAGCTCGGGGCCGGCAAGCTGCTCGTCGTCACCCTCGTCTACATCGCGGTCGTGGTCGGCGGGATGCTGTACGTCGCGAGCGTCGTCGGGCTGCGTGCGTGACCCTTTTCCGAGATCAGCGGATCGGGCGGCTAGAGTGTCGCGCGTGACGACCAAGGTTATGCAGAAGCGGCTCGCGGTGACGGGTGCCCTCGTGGCCCTCACCCTGCCCGCGCTCACCGCCTGCAGCAGCTTCGACTACGCGACCGACCGGCCCAACGAGATCGTCCACGGCGGCTCGACGCTCGACGGTGCCATCCGGATCAACGCAGCTCGTATCGTGACCGCGCAGGAAGGCTCCGGCATCCTGGTCGGCACTTTCTCGCTCGACCCGGCGATCAACCCGGCCGTCGCCGGGGAGGCGCTGCCGTCGGTCACCTCGATCGCCACCGGGTCAGAGGCCAGCAGGACGGTCACGCCCGAGTCGTTCACCCCGATCGAGCTGCCCACCGCCGGCATCATCAACCTGGCCGACCCGGCCAACGGCGGCATCGCGGTCACCGGCGACTTCAAGCCCGGCGACAGCATCCCGATGACCTTCACCTTCTCCGACGGCGACGAGCGGACCATCTCGGTCCCGGTCGTCACCCAGTGCGGCCCGTACGCCGAGGTCGTCGCCGCGGCCGACGAGACCTCGAAGCCCGCGAAGAAGGGCAAGAACGCCGAGGACCCGGCGTCCGAGGGCGCTGCCACCGGCGAGGAGGCCTCGACCCTGCCGGCCGAGACCGCGACCGAGGACGAGCACGCCACCGAGGAGGAGCACGCCACCGAGGGCGAGCACGCCACGGAGACGGAGGCCGGCGCCGAGGGTGAGACCGAGGCGCACGGTGAGTCCACCGGCACCATCTCCGAGGACCCCTACTCGTGCGAGTTCCCCCCGGCCGCCCTCGCCGGCGCCGAGGAAGCCCACTGATGACCTACAAGCTCGTCCTTCTGCGTCACGGCGAGAGCGAGTGGAACGCACTCAACCTCTCCACCGGCTGGGTCGACGTCGACCTCACCGACAAGGGCCGGGCCGAGGCCCTCAACGGCGGCAGGCTGCTGGCCGAGGCCGGGATCCTTCCCGACCTGGTCCACACCAGCCTGCTGCGTCGAGCGATCAACACCGCCAACATCGCTCTGGACACCGCCGAGCGCCACTGGATCCCGGTGCGGCGCGACTGGCGCCTCAACGAGCGCCACTACGGCGCCCTGCAGGGCAAGAACAAGTCCGAGACGCTGAAGAAGTTCGGCGAGGAGCAGTTCCAGCTGTGGCGTCGTTCCTACGACGTCCCGCCCCCGCCGATCGAGGCCGACTCCGAGTTCTCCCAGGCCGGCGACGCCCGCTACGCCGACATCGAGGTGCCCGCGACCGAGTGCCTCAAGGACGTCGTCGCCCGGATGATCCCCTACTGGGAGTCGGCGATCGTGCCCGACCTCCAGGCCGGCAAGACCGTCCTGGTCACCGCCCACGGCAACAGCCTGCGCGCACTGGTCAAGCACCTCGACAGCATCTCCGACACCGACATCGCCAAGCTCAACATCCCCACGGCCCAGCCGCTGGTCTACGAGCTCGACGAGTCGCTGAAGCCGGTCGTCACCGGCGGCACCTACCTCGACCCCGAGGCCGCGGCCGCCGCGGCTGAGGCAGTCGCCAACCAGGGCAAGCAGTAGGTACTTGACGGGCACTTCGTGGGCTTGACGGGTGTTTCAGTGCCCGTCAAGCCCAGGGATACCCGGTCGACCGGGTATCCCTGGCCGGCTCAGGAGTCGGCGGGGGTCTCGCCGGTCACCACGAAGACGACCCGGTTGGCCACCGTGACGGCGTGGTCGGCGATGCGCTCGTAGTAGCGGCCCAGGAGCGCCACGTCGACGGCCGGCTCGACACCGGCGGTCCACTCCTGGCCCAGCAGCTCGGCGAACGACTTGCGCCGCAGCTGGTCCATCTCGTCGTCGTCGGCGACCAGGTCCTGAGCCGCGGAGACATCGCGGTCGCGGAGGATCTGGCAGGTGCGCCCGACCATCTGCTCGGCCACCTCCGCCATTCTCTGGATGGTCGGCTCGGCGATCTCGGGAACAGCCTTGTTCGGCGTACGCAGCCGGGCGATCTTGGCGATGTGGACGGACAGATCGCCCATCCGCTCGAGGTCGGAGATCATCCGCAGCGCGGCGACGACGACGCGCAGGTCGCCGGCGACCGGGGACTGCAGTCCGAGCAGCTCGAGGGCGTTCTCTTCGATACGCTCGCGGGCGTCGTCGATCTCGACATCCTTGTCGATCACCTGCTCGGCGAGGTCGTTGCGGGCCTCGAGGAGAGCGATGGTGGCGTCGCGTACGGCCACCGATACCAGCTCACAGACATTGGTGAGATCGGTGAAGATGGCATCGAGGTCGTCATGGAAAGCAGCGCGCATGTCCCGATCCTAGACACCTGACATGTACTGACCTTCATCGCGAGTGAACCGATGGTGAACGTTCGGCGCGGAGACATCCAGTGGTGAAGAAAGGGTGTTTGATGGGATTACCCTGATCGTGTGGACTCGACGACGCAGGCCTTTCTTGCTGCGCTCCTCGGCGCTGTCGTCGCCGGAGCGGCGGTGCTTGCGTGGGCGATGAGCGAGCGTTCCCGCCAGCGGATCCCGGAGACCGAGCCCCCGAAGGTGCCCTCCGAGGTGGCCGCTGTGCTCTCGGTCCTGCGCAGCAGCGCGGTCGTGGTGGACGAGGACGACACCGTCCTGAAGGCCAGCGCTCCCGCCTACGCCCTGGGGCTGGTGCGCGGCACCTCACTGGTCTCCCCCGAGCTCACCGAGCTGGTCCATGGCGTGCGCCGCGACGGCCAGATCCGCGAGACCGAGCTGGTGATCTCGCGCGCCAACGGGGCATCGCGCCACGTCACCGCCCGCGTCGCCCCGCTCGGCACCCGCCTGGCCCTCGCCCTGGTCGAGGACCGCACCCGCGAACGCCGCGTCGAGGCCGTACGCCGCGACTTCGTCGCCAACGTCAGCCATGAGCTCAAGACCCCGGTCGGCGCGATCCGGGTGCTGGCCGACGCGGTCACCGAGGCCTCCGACGACCCCGAGGCCGTACGCCGCTTCTCCAACCGGATGATCACCGAGTCCGAGCGCCTGACCGAGCTCGTCCAGCAGATCATCGAGCTCTCCCGGCTCCAGGGTGACGAGCCTCTGGAGGCCCCGGTCGCGGTCGACGTCGACAAGGTCATCGCGTCCGCCATCGACAGCTCGACCGTCGATGCCGACGCCAAGAGCATCAACGTGGTCAGCGCCGGCACCGCCGGGCTGCACGTCTTCGGCAACGAGGAGCAGGTCTCGACCGCGGTGACCAACCTGGTCTCCAACGCGGTCGCCTACTCCGACCCCGGCTCGACCGTGACCGTCTCCACCCGCGCCACCGACGGCTCCGTCGAGATCTCCGTGGTGGACCAGGGCATCGGCATCCCGTCCACGGAGATCGACCGGATCTTCGAGCGCTTCTACCGGGTCGACCCCGCCCGCCACCGCTCCACCGGCGGCACCGGTCTCGGCCTCTCGATCGTCAAGCACGTCGCCGCCACACATGGTGGCGAGGTCAAGGTCTGGTCGCAGGAGGGTCAGGGTTCCACCTTCACCCTCACGCTGCCCCAGCACCTACCAACTGCCGGGCAGTCCGGCACAAGCAAGGAGGAACGCCCGTGACCCGGGTACTCGTCGTCGAAGATGAAGCCAGCTACAGCGAGGCGCTGTCCTACATGCTCCGCAAGGAGGGCTTCGAGGTCGCCGTCGCCGAGGACGGCACCGACGCTCTGAAGGAATTCGACCGCAACGGGGCAGACATCGTGCTGCTCGACCTGATGCTTCCCGGCCTCTCCGGCACCGAGGTGTGCCGGCAGATCCGGGCCACCTCGTCCGTCCCGGTCATCATGGTGACCGCCAAGGACGACGAGGTCGACAAGGTCGTCGGACTCGAGCTCGGTGCCGACGACTACGTCACCAAGCCCTACTCGCCGCGCGAGCTCGTCGCCCGCATCCGCGCCGTCCTCCGCCGCGGCACCGAGCCCGACACCGCCCCGGCCACCCTCGAGGCCGGCCCCGTCCGGATGGACGTGGAGCGCCACGTCGTGACCGTCGACGGCAACGAGCAGCGCCTGCCCCTCAAGGAGTTCGAGCTCCTCGAGATGTTCCTGCGCAACCCCGGCCGGGTCCTCACCCGCGGCCAGCTCATCGACCGGGTCTGGGGCTCCGACTACGTCGGCGACACCAAGACCCTCGACGTCCACGTCAAGCGCCTGCGCGCCAAGCTCGAGCCGGACCCGTCCGAGCCGAAGTTCCTGGTCACCGTACGAGGGCTGGGTTACAAGCTCGATCTGTGAGGGCCGGCTGGATGTTCGTCTAGGTATGCAGCCGAACCGTCGCTTCCCACGCGGAACTCCGCTTGGGAAGCGACGGTTTCTCTACATACCTTGCTGAACCGCGGCCGGCACCCGCGGCATCACCAGCGACATCAGCGCGGCGGCGGCGCACAACGCGCCGGCGGCGTACCAGACCAGGTCGTAGGAACCGGTGACGTCGCGGACGACGCCGCCGACCCAAGCGACCAGACCGGCGCCGACCTGGTGGGAGGCGAGGACCCAACCGAAGACGATCGGGGCGTCTTCGGGCCAGACCTCGCGGCAGAGCGCCAGCGTGGGCGGCACGGTGGCGACCCAGTCGAGGCCGTAGAAGACGATGAAGAACACCATCGGGATGTGCACCTCGGGTGCCAGCAGCATCGGCAGGAAGATCAGCGAGATCCCGCGCAGCGAGTAGTAGACGCCGAGCAGCACCACCGGGTTGAAACGGTCGGTGAGCCAGCCGGAGAAGATCGTCCCGGCAACGTCGAAGATGCCGATCACGGCGAGCAGCGAGGCGGCCGCGACCGTGGCCATACCGTGGTCGTGCGCGGCAGGCACGAAGTGGGTCCTGATCAGCCCGTTCGTGGTGATCCCGCAGATCGCGAAGGCGCCGGCGAGGAGCCAGAAGGCCTTCGTACGCATCGCCATCCCGAGCACTCGCACGGTCCGCAGCGCGGCGCCGGTCGCCGGTGCGGGCCGCGGCACGATCTGCGACGCACCGTAGGGCGCGAGGCCGACGTCGGCCGGGTAGTCGCGGAGCAGCAGGAGCACGAACGGGATCACCGCGGCCGCGACCAGGGCGATCGTGACCGAGGCGGCCCGCCAGCCGAACTCGCCGATCAGGATGGCCAGCACCGGCAGGAAGATCAGCTGTCCCGAGGCGCCTCCGGCGGTCAGCAGACCGCTGACCAGGCCCTGGCGCTTGTCGAACCAGCGGGTGGTGATGGTGGCGCCGAAGGCGAGCGCCATGCAGCCGCTGCCGCCGCCGACGAGGACGCCCCAGCCGAGGACGAACTGCCACGACTCGCTCATCCAGACAGTGCCGAGCGAGCCGAGGGTGATCATCGTGAGCGCGACGGCCACCACGGGACGGATGCCGAAGCGGTCCATCAGCGCCGCGGCGAACGGCGCGGTCAGGCCATAGAGCGCGAGCTGCAGCGTGATCCCGGCCCCGATCGTGCCCCGCGACCAGCCGAACTCCTCGTGCAGCGGACCGACCAGGAGCCCAGGTGCCGCGGTGAAGGCGGCGGCGCCGACGATGGTCACGAAGGCGATGCCGGCCACCCACCAGGCGGGGTGGATGCGGGGTCGACGGGCGGAGGTGCGGCCGGCAGGCGGCGGGGTCGTCGTCTGGGCGGTGTCCTGAGCCTGTCGAAGGGTCATGGGGATGATCCTTCCGGGTGCTCGCCCGGACCGACAGTGGCCTGATTGACATCTATCGATAAGATCCAGCCATGGGTGACGTACGGGTTCCCTCTCCGCACCGGGTCGCGGTGCTGATCCAGGACGGGTTCATCCCGTTCGAGATCGGCATCCCGCACCGGATCTTCGGCAAGGCACGCGACAGCCAGGACCGGCTGCTCTACGAGGTCATCACCTGCACCCCCGACGGGCCCGGGCCCGTGCAGTCGGACTCCGACGTGGTCGTCCTCGCGCCGCACGGTCCCGAAGCCCTCGCCGAGGCCGACACCGTGGTGATCCCGAAGTTCGGCCGCGACTACCCGACCGTCTCCGACTGCGTGCTGACGGCGCCGCTCAAGGAGGCGATCGACATGATCCGACCCGGCACCAGGATCATGTCGATCTGCACCGGCGCCTTCGCGCTCGCCGCCGCCGGTCTCCTCGACGGCCGTCCGGCGACGACCCACTGGGCCCACACCGACGACTTCCGCGCACTGTTTCCGCAGGTCAAGCTGGACCCTGACGTACTCTTCGTCGACGACGGCGACATCCTCACCTCCGCCGGCGTGGCCTCCGGCGTAGACCTCTGCCTGCATGTCGTACGCAGCGACCACGGCGCCGCGGTCGCCAACCGGGTCGCCCGCGCGACGGTCGTCCCGCCCCACCGCGACGGCGGCCAGGCGCAGTTCATCCGCCACCCTGCGCCGGCGCCGGGCGGCACCGGCATCTCGGCGGCGACCGCCTGGGCGCTCGCTCACCTCGACCAGCCGCTCACCCTGGAGACGATGGCGGCCCAGGTGTCGATGTCGGTGCGTACCTTCACCAGGCGGTTCCGCGACGAGACCGGCGACTCCCCCGGCCGCTGGCTCCAGCGCCGGCGCATCGAGCTCGCCCGCACCCTCCTGGAAACCACCGACCTGAGCATGGAGCAGGTCGCCGCCCGCTGCGGACTCAGCACCGCTCAGTCCCTCCGCCTCCACTTCCACGCTGCCCTCGGCGTCACCCCGACGGCGTACAGACGAACCTTCCGCGGCTGACATCCACCGAGGCGTCACCCCCGTCGGCCGAAGCGTCACCCCGGTCGGCCGAGTAGGCGGCAATTGACGTCTCGGCCGACGCCAGCGACGTCTCGGCCGACGCGGTCGACGCTTCGGCGGGGACGAGATGGCGGGATGTCGAACATCGTTGGCCGATATCCGCTCGCCGGAATGCGAACCTGTCTCTAGCCTCTTATCGTGACGACGACGATCGAACCGGCCCCCTCCACGACGACACCGCTCTGGAAGCCGCTCGTCGCCTGTGGGCTCACGCTGGTTCTGTGGGCATCGGCGTTCGTCGGGATCCGTCACCTGGGTGACACTGTCCCGCCGGGGAGCCTGTCGCTGGGCCGGCTGATCGTGATGGTCGCGGCGCTCGGTGCCTACCTCGCGCTGAAGGGCGGGTTCCGCCTGCCGACCAAGCGGGAATGGCCGCTGATCGCTCTCGGCGGCGTGTCGTGGCTGGGCATCTACAACCTCGCGCTCAACGAGTCGGAGCGGCGGATCGACGCCGCCACCGCCGCCCTGATCATCCAGGTCGGACCGATCTTGGTGGCCCTCCTGGCCGGCGTCGTCCTCAAGGAGCGGATCCACCGCTGGATCCTGATCGGCACCGGCGTCGGGTTCGCGGGCGTCGTCCTGATCGGGCGCGCCTCGGCCAACGGCGACACCGGCGACTGGATCGGTGTCATCCTCTCGCTGGTCGCCGCGATGACCTTCGCCGTCGGCGTGCTGACGCAGAAGAAGCTGCTGCCGACGATGAGCGCGCTGCTGCTGACGTTCTGGTACGCCGTCGCCGGCCTCGTCGTCTGCCTGCCCTGGTCGGGCGAGCTGGTCACCACGATCCCCGACATCAGCGTCGCCAACCTCGGCTGGATCGTCTACCTCGGCCTCTTCCCGAGCGCCCTGGCATTCGTGACCTGGGCTTATGCGCTCTCCCACTCCGATGCCGGCAAGTTTGCGCAGTCGACGTTCCTGGTGCCGTTCATCACCGCCCTGATGGCGTGGCTGGTGCTCGGCGAGGTGCCGCCGGCGCTCGCCTTCGTCGGTGGCGCGATGTGCATCGCGGGTGTGCTGATCACCCGCCGCCAGCCGCGTTAGCCCTTGGCGGTGTCCTCGCGCTCGAGCCACCCGCGAAACGCCTCGAGGTTCGCCGTCGACTCACCGCGCAGCTTGCGCCACTCCCACTCCTTGCGGATCGAGGACGCGAAGCCGAGCTCGAGGATGGTGTTGAAGGACTCGTCCGCGTACGTCAGGACCGAGCCGAGCAGGCGATCGAGCTCGTCCGCCGTGACCATCGCGAGCGGCAGCCGGCCGTCGAGGTAGATGTCGCCGAGCCGGTCGAGCCCGAAGGCCACCCCGTAGAGCCGCAGGTTGCGCTCGAGCAGCCAGCGGTAGACGGTCTCGTGGTTCTCGTCGGGGCGGCGGCAGACGAAGGCGTGCACACCCAACGCGTGCTGCCCGAGGTCGAGCCGGACCGGCGTCTGCAGCTTGCGCTCGCCCGGGAGCGAGAACGAGAAGACCAGGTCCCCGCTCGGCAGCTCCGTCTCGTCCCAGGTCAGGTCGTTGGACTTCAGCCAGCCGCGTACGACCTCGTCCTGCTCGGTCCGCGATTGCGCATTCATGCCGTCAGCTCCTCACGCATCAGCATCTTGGCCTCTTCGTAGACCTCGAGCGTATTGCGTGCGGTGAGATCCCAGGAGAAGTCCTGGGCGTGTTCGCGCGCGCCGTCGGCCAGCGCCGACCAGCGCGAGTGGGAGGCGACGGCGTTGGTGAGGGCGTCGGCCCACTGGGCCGGGTCGTGTCCGTCGACCAGGAGACCGCTGCGGCCGTGGTGTACCGCGGTGGTCAGGCCGCCGACCGCGGCCGCGACGACCGGGGTGCCGCACGCCTGCGCCTCGACGGCGACCAGACCGAAGGACTCGTTGTAGGAGGGGACGGCGACCACGGAGGCGGCGGAGTACCAGAGCGCGAGCTCGTCCTGGCGCACCGGCGGCACGAACCGGACCACGTCGGATATCCCCAGCTCAGCGGCCAGATCGGCCAGGCCGGTCGGGTGCTCGAGGCCGGAACCGGAGGGACCCCCCACGACCGGCACCACCAGCGACCGGCGCAGCGACGGGTCGCGGGCGAGCATGACGGCAGCCGCCCGCAGGAGTACGTCGGGAGCCTTGAGCGGCTGGATGCGGCCGGCGAAGAGGAGCACGTGAGCGCGGGCCGGCAGGCCGAGCGCGGCACGCGCGGCGGCCCGCCCGCGCGGACGGAAGACCCGCAGGTCGACCCCGGGATGCACGACGGCGACGCGACCGGGCTCGGCGTCGTACATGTTGATCAGCTGCTTGGCCTCGAGGTCGGTGTTGGCGATCAGCATGTCGGCCGCGTCGACGACCTGCTCCTCGCCGATCACCCGGGCATCGGGCTCGGGGCTGTCGCCCTCGGCGAGCGCCTCGTTCTTGACCTTGGCCATGGTGTGCATGGAGTGGACCAGCGGCACGCCCCAGCGGTCGCGGGAGAGCGCCCCGACCTGGCCGGAGAGCCAGTAGTGGGAGTGGACGGCGTCGAAGTAGCCCGGCGGGTTGGACGCCTCGGCGCGGAGCACCTCGCGCGCGAACGTGCACAGCTGACCGGGGAGGTCGCCCTTGGCGAGCCCCTCGAAGGGACCGGCGTGGACGTGGTGGACCGCCACCCCGTCGTACGCCTCCACGACCTGCGGCAGGCGCGAGGAGGTCGCGCGCGTGAAGATGTCGACCGCGATGCCCTGCGTGGCCAGCCGCCGGGAGAGCTCGAGCACGTAGACGTTCATGCCGCCGGCGTCGCCGGTGCCGGGCTGGTCGAGCGGAGAGGTGTGCAGACTGACCATCGCCACGCGGTGGATCATGCCTGCCCCTTCTTGTGAACGCCTTCGGTCGCACCCATCAACACGCGAACGCGGGACATCATTCCCTGCGGCGGGAATCATCTTCGATCGTGGGACCCGATACCCAATGTCGAGCGACCCACGAGAGAATGGATCCATGCCCTCCAAGAACGCTGTCGTCACCGGCGCCTCGAGCGGGATCGGCGCCGCCACCGCCCGCCAGCTCGCCAAGGAGGGCTACCACGTCTTCCTCGCCGCCCGCCGGGCCGACCGGATCGAGGCACTGGCCGCGGAGATCGGTGGCACCGCGGTCGCGACCGATGTCACCTCCGACGAGTCCGTCGCCGCGCTGGCCGAAGCGGTCGGTGACCGTCTCGACCTGCTCGTCAACAACGCCGGCGGCGCCTTCGGCGTGGACCAGGTGGCCGAGGCCGACCTGGCCAAGTGGCAGGCGATGTTCGAGGTCAACGTGATCGGCCTGACCCGGGTGACCAAGGCGCTGCTCCCGGCCCTGATCGCCTCGGGCGCGGGCGCGGTCGTCAACGTCGGCTCGATCGCCGGCCGCCGCGCCTACGAGGGCGGCGCCGGCTACAACGCGGCCAAGTTCGGCACCCGCGCGGTCACCGAGGCCCTGCGCCTGGAGATCGTCGACAAGCCGGTGCGGATCATGGAGATCGCGCCGGGGATGGTGCAGACCGAGGAGTTCTCGCTCGTCCGCCTCGGCGGCGACCAGGCCGCGGCCGACGCCGTCTACCGGGGCGTCGCGGAGCCGCTGGTGGCCGAGGACATCGCCGACGCGATCGTCTGGATGGCCACCCGGCCGGCTCACGTCAACATCGACGAGCTGGTCATCAAGCCGCGCGCCCAGGCCGCCCCGCACAAGGTGCACCGCGAGGGCTGACCCCGACCTCCGAACCGGCCTCTGACCTGGTCTGGACCAGGCCAGAGGGGCGCCGAGGATTGAGTACGTGGCAGCCGACGGTGTCACACTCGAACCGTGCAGACGATCGGACTCATCGGCGGCATGAGCTGGGAAAGCACAGCCGCTTACTACGAGGGACTCAACAAGGGTGTCCAGGAGCGGCTCGGCGGTCTTCACTCCGCCAAGATCGTGCTGGCCTCCGTCGACCTGGCCGAGCTGACGGCGCTGCAGGAGAAGGAGTCCTGGGACCAGGTCGCCGAGATCCTGGTCGCGGCCGCGCGCAGCGTCGTGGCCGGTGGGGCCGACTTCATCCTGCTGTGCACCACCACCTTCCACAAGGTCTACGACGAGGTGGCTGCCGCCGTCGACGCACCGGTGCTGCACCTGGCCGACGTGCTCGCCGAGAAGTCCAAGGAGCTCGGCATCACCAAGGCCGGCTTCCTCGCCACCCGCTACACCGTGGAGAACGACTTCTTCGCGCAGCGGATCTCCGACCACGGTGTCGACGTGAACCTGCCCGACACCCTCCATGTGGAGATGCTCGACTCGATCATCTACGAGGAGCTCGTCCACCGGAACGTCGTGCCCGGATCACGCAAGCGGGTCCTCGAGGTCGTCCACGAGCTGTGGGACGCCGGGTCCGACGGTGTCATCCTCGGTGCCTCCGAGCTCAGTCTCCTGGTGCGGCCCAGCGATGTCGACGTACCCATCCTCGACGCCATCACCGTTCACGTCGAGGCGGCCCTCAACCGGGCCCTCGGCTCGTAGTCGTCGCGGTCTACTGCTCGAGCATCCGGTTGGCGAGCTCGCGCAGCTCGGGGCTCAGGTCGCCCTCGTGCACGACCGTCCGCTGCCCATCCACCTCGAACTCGTAGATGTAGCGGTCGGCGCCCTTCGGCTTCGACGGGACCGCCTTGGCCAGCAGGTCACGCACCGTGGCCGCCTGTGAGTCGCCGGGCGCGAGCTCGACCGCCCCCTCCGTCGTACGCCCGATGAACCCGCCGCTGCGGCGTACCTTCACCACGGTCGGCGCCTCGCCGTCGGGCGCGGGCGTCCCGGACGCCGGGGTGACGCCGACCTCGGACCAGGCCGTCGTGACCGCCTCGGCGTGCTCCCCGGCCTCGGCGATGGTGGCCGCCGCGAACCCGGCGAAGTCGGTGTCGGTGGTGACAGCACCGTTGGTCAGCGCGGCGTACCAGATCTTGCCGGCACCGTCCCACGAGCTGCCGCCGATCGCCGTGGCGGCGAGGGCGAAGGCGCGGTTGGGGATGCCGGAGTTGATGTGCACGCCGCCGTTGTCGTCGGTGCCCTCGTAGATGTCGTCCATGTGGGCCGGCTGCGGGTCCTTGCCCAGGTCGGGGTCGTCGTAGGCGGTCCCGGGCTCGAGCATGTGCCGCAGGCCGACGCCCTGGACCGAGTCGGTGAAGAGACCGGCGCCGATGATCCAGTCGGCCTCCACGGCGCTCTGGCCGAGGAGGCGCTGCTTGATGCAGGAGCCGTAGACGTCGGAGATGTGCTCGTTGAGCGCGCCGGGCTGACCCTGGTAGACGAGGCCGGCGGTGTGCTCGGTGACGGCGTGGGAGAGCTCGTGGCCGATCACGTCGATGGCCTTGGTGAAGCGCTGGAAGACCTCGCCGTCACCGTCGCCGAAGACGAGCTGGGTGCCGTCCCAGAAGGCGTTGGCGTAGTTGCGGTCGTAGTGGACGGTCATCACGACCTCGATGCCCTCACCGTCGTAGGAGTCGCGGCCGTAGACCTCCTCGAAGAGCGCGAGCGAGGCGGTGATGCCGGTCGCTGCCTCGTCGACGCTCTCGTCGCCCGACTCCGGCTCACCCGCGGCGCGGACCTTCTCCCCGGGCAGGTCGGTGCCGTTGCCGGCGGAGTAGACGGTCCAGTCGCCGGCCTCGGCGGCGGTGCGGCCCGCCTCCGGGGCGGGGAGCTCGGCGAGGACCCTGCTCAGGTGCTCGGCCCGAGCGGCTCGGAAACCGTTGTCCTGGTCGAGACGACCGGGATCGAGCCGCTGCATCAGGTAGGGGGGCACGATGTGGCAGACGTGATTCCGAGAGGTCATGGGTTCAGCCAACCGTCATCTCCGGATGCGGGTCAAGGAGGTCGCGACGGATAAGATCAGACGTCCCGTCCCGCGCCAGAAATCGAGCCGCTTCGCACATGTCCGAGATCCTCAAGGCCAATCTTCGCAACGTCGCCATCGTTGCGCACGTCGACCACGGCAAGACCACGCTGGTCGACGCCATGCTGAAGCAGGCCGGTGCCTTCTCCGAGCACGCCATGGAGTCGGTCGAGGACCGCGTCATGGACTCCGGTGACCTGGAGCGCGAGAAGGGCATCACCATCCTCGCGAAGAACACCGCCATCCACTACAACGGGCCGAGCGCGCCCGAGGGGATGACGATCAACATCATCGACACCCCCGGCCACGCCGACTTCGGTGGTGAGGTCGAGCGCGGCCTGTCGATGGTCGACGGGATCGTGCTGCTGGTGGACGCCTCCGAGGGCCCGCTGCCGCAGACCCGGTTCGTGCTGCGCAAGGCGCTCAACGCCGACATGCCGGTCGTGCTGGTCGTCAACAAGGTCGACCGCCCCGACGCCCGCATCGAGGAGGTCGTCGACGAGACGTACGAGCTCTTCATGGACCTGCTCGACGACTCCCACAGCCAAGACGCCCTCGACTTCCCGGTGATCTACGCCTCCGGCAAGGCCGGCGTCGCCTCGCTGGAGCAGCCGGCCAACGGCGAGCTGCCCGACTCCAAGGACCTCGAGCCGCTCTTCTCCACCATCCTGGAGACCATCCCGGCCCCGACCTACGAGGCCGGCGCGCCGCTGCAGGCCCACGTCACCAACCTCGACGCCTCCCCGTTCCTGGGTCGCCTGGCGCTGGTCCGCATCCACCAGGGCACCCTGAAGAAGGGCCAGAACGTCGCCTGGATGCAGCGCAACGGCGAGACCAAGAACGTACGCATCACCGAGCTGCTCATCACCGACGGCCTCGAGCGCAAGCCCGGCGAGGAGGCCGGCCCCGGCGACATCGTCGCCGTCGCGGGCATCCCCGAGATCATGATCGGCGAGACGCTGGCCGACCCGGAGAACCCGGTCGCGCTGCCGCTGATCCACGTCGACGACCCGGCCATCTCGATGACCATCGGCACCAACACCTCCCCGCTGGTGGGCAAGGTCAAGGGCGCCAAGGTGACCGCGCGGATGGTCAAGGACCGCCTCGACCAGGAGCTCATCGGCAACGTGTCGCTGCGCGTCCTGCCGACCGACCGCCCCGACGCCTGGGAGGTGCAGGGCCGCGGTGAGCTCGCGCTGGCGATCCTCGTCGAGCAGATGCGTCGCGAGGGCTACGAGCTGACCGTCGGCAAGCCGCAGGTGGTCACCCGCGAGGTCGACGGCAAGCTCCACGAGCCGTTCGAGCGCCTCACCATCGACGCCCCGGAGGAGTTCCTCGGCACCATCACCGAGCTGCTCGCCAACCGCAAGGGCCGCATGGAGGGCATGACCAACCACGGCACCGGCTGGGTCCGGATGGAGTTCATCGTCCCCTCCCGCGGCCTGATCGGCTTCCGCACCGACTTCCTCACCGAGACCCGCGGCACCGGCATCGCCCACCACATCTCCGAGGGCTACTTCCCGTGGGCCGGCGAGATCCGCTCGCGCAACAACGGCTCGCTGGTCGCCGACCGCGCCGGTGCCGCCTCGGCCTACGCGATGACCTCGCTCCAGGAGCGTGGCGTGCTCTTCGTCGAGCCGACCACCGAGGTCTACGAGGGCATGATCGTCGGCGAGAACTCCCGCCAGGACGACATGGACGTCAACATCACCAAGGAGAAGCAGCAGACCAACATCCGGTCCGCCACCTCCGACAACTTCGAGAAGCTCATCCCGCCGAAGAAGCTCTCCCTCGAGCAGTGCCTGGAGTTCTGCCGCGAGGACGAGTGCGTCGAGATCACCCCGGACCAGATCCGTATCCGCAAGGTCATCCTCGACCAGAACGAGCGGGCGAAGATCGCGAGCCGAGCGCGCAAGGCCAACAAGTAGCTGGGTCCTCACGACGGTCGCCGACCCTTGGGTCGGCGGCCGTTTCGTTGTGTTCGGCCTGCGACACTTCCACCATGATGCGTACGCATGTGGAGGCCGGGACCGTCGTCAAGGAGAGTTGAGTGACCCTCACGACCACTGCCGCGCTCGTCAGCGCGGCCTACCAGGAAGGCCGCGGTGTCGCCGCCTTCAACGCGATCAACCTCGAGACCGTCGAGGCCATCACCGCCGGTGCCGAAGCTGCGAACCTGCCGGTCATCGTGCAGATCAGCGAGAACGCGGTGCGCTATCACGGCGGACTGGCGCCGCTCGCCCAGGCCGCGATCGCCGTCGCGTCCAGCTCCACGATCCCGATCTCGCTCCACCTGGACCACGCGACCGACGAGCGCCTGGTCGGGATCGCGGTCGACCTCGGCTTCTCGTCGGTGATGTACGACGCGTCCCAGCTGTCCTACGCGGACAACCTCACCCGCACCGCCGCCGTCACCCGCCGCTGTCACGACCGGGGTGCCCACGTCGAGGCCGAGCTGGGGGCGGTGGGCGGCAAGAGCGGCGTCCACGCGCCCGGCGTCCGCACCGACCCTCAACAGGCGGCCGCTTTCGTCGCCAGCACCGGTATCGACGCCCTCGCCGTCGCGGTCGGGTCGAGCCACAAGATGACCACGCGTGACGCGACCCTGGACGAGGCGCTGATCTCGGCGATCCGCCGCACGGTCGACGTACCGCTGGTCCTGCATGGCTCTTCCGGCGTGAGCGACGACGGGCTCCGGGCCGCCATCGCGGCCGGGATGACGAAGATCAACGTCGCCACCCAGCTCAACAAGGCGTTCACCGCCGCGGTGCGCGACCCTCGGCGCCGACCCCGAGCTGGTCGACCAGCGCCGCTATCTCGGCGCCGGCCGAGATGCCATGGCGACGGAGACGGCACGCCTCCTGACGGTGATTTCTCACCAATAGAGTGGAAGCGCTCCCACAACAACAAAATCGTTACTCCCGCGCCTCTTGACACGGAGTTGTGAGCACACTCACACTCTCCCTAGTCCCGAGAGTGGAAGCGCTCTCACTCCCCACACAGACGTGCAGGAGCACCCCCGTGTCCAAGATCTCCAAGTCATGGCGCCGTACGCCACGGACCGCCCTCGCCGCGTGCGCGGTCGCCTCCCTCGTCACCGGCCTGACCGCCTGCGGCGGTGGCGGTGGCGACGACGAGCAGGCCGCCCTCGGCAAGGACGACACCCTGACCATCACGACGTTCAGCGAATTCGGCTACGGCGACCTCATCAAGGAGTGGAACGCCGACCCTGAGCGCCCCTTCAAGGTCAAGCAGACCGTGGTCGCCGAGTGGGACACCTGGAAGCAGAGTCTCACCACCGGCCTGCAGTCCGGCGAGGGCCTCACCGACATCGTCGCCGTCGAGGGCGACATGATGCCCGCGCTCGTCGCCGAGGGCGCCTCCGAGCAGTTCGTCGACCTCACCGACAAGGAGCTCGACAACCGCTGGATGGAGTCGAAGTACCTCGAGGGCCAGACCGCCGACGGCAAGCAGATCGGCTACCCGACCGACGCCGGCCCCGAGGCGTTCTGCTACCGCGCCGACCTCTTCGAGAAGGCCGGCCTCCCGTCCGACCGCGAGTCCGTGAAGGCCCTTTTCAAGGACTGGGACACCTACTTCGCCACCGGCGAGCAGTTCAAGAAGAAGGTGCCGAACACGGCTTGGTACGACTCCAGCGGTGCGATCGCCCAGGCGATGCTCAACCAGGTCGAGTTCCCGTTCCAGACCAAGGACCAGAAGATCGACGTCGACAACCCGGAGCTCCGGGAGGTCTACGACACGGTCTCGCAGTACGCCCCCACCCTCTCGACGAAGGTCGAGCAGTGGGGCGAGGACTGGATGGCCAACTTCACCAACGACGGTTTCGCCACCATCCCGTGCCCGGGCTGGATGTTCGCCAACATCAAGGACTCAGCGCCTGACGTGAAGGGCTGGGACATCGTCGACGCCTTCCCGGGCGGCGGCGGCAACTGGGGCGGCTCCTACCTCGCCGTCCCGGCGCAGTCGGAGCACCAGGAGGAGGCCAAGGAGTTCGCCAACTACCTGACCAACGCCGAGTCCCAGGTGGCCGCGTCCAAGGTGGCCGGCAACTTCCCCGCCAACCTGGAGGCACAGTCGGTCCTGGCCGAGGAGAACGCCACCGACCCCTACTTCAACAACGCCCCGACCTCGCAGATCCTCGCCAGCCGTGCGGAGGCCGTGCCGGCGGGTGTCCCGTTCAAGGGTGACAAGTACTCCGACATCCTGGGCCTCTTCCAGCAGGCGATCCGACGTGTGGACGAGGGCACCGACCCCGAGAAGTCGTGGGCGACCTTCGTCGAGGGCGTCGAAGGAATGTCCTGATCCATGCCGACCACCACCTCTGCCCCGGTCGAGAACGCCACCCCGGCGCCCTCGACCGGGGCAGCACCCCGCCGCCAGGCGTGGCGTAACCGGCTCTCCCGGTGGGACTTCAAGTTCTCCCCCTACCTGTACGTCGCGCCGTTCTTCCTCGTGTTCATCCTCATCGGGCTCTACCCGATGCTCTACACCGGCTACCTGTCCTTCTTCTCCTGGCCCGCCTACGGGTCCGAGGTCGGTCCATGGGTCGGCTGGGACAACTACGCCCACGTCCTCGGTGACTCGGTCTTCCGCAAGGCCTTCTGGAACACCATCGGGATCTTCCTGCTCTCCTCGGTGCCCCAGATCATCGTGGCGACGATCCTCGCCGCTCTGCTCGACACCCGGCTCAGGGGTCGCACCCTGTGGCGGATGAGCATCCTGCTGCCCTTCGTGGTCGCTCCCGCCGCGTCCGCGATGATCTTCGGCGCGATCTTCGCCGACGGCACGGGCCTGATCAACCAGACGCTCGACGGTTTCGGCCTCCCGAAGGTGCCGTGGCACGCCGACCGGTTCGCGAGCTGGACCGCGATCGCGACCATGGTCAACTGGCGCTGGACCGGCTACAACGCGCTGATCATCCTCGCCGCCATGCAGGCGATCCCGCGAGACCTCTACGAGGCGGCCGAGATCGACGGAGCCTCCAAGGTGAAGCAGTTCTTCAACGTCACGCTGCCCTCGATCCGGCCGACGATGATCTTCGTCATCGTCACCTCGACCATCGGTGGCCTGCAGATCTTCACCGAGCCCCGGATCTTCGACACCAACCTGCGTTTCCAGGGTGGCTCCGACTTCCAGTACACGACCCTGACGATGTACGTCTTCAACACCGCCCAGACCACGACCAACCCGTATCCGCGTGCGGCCGCCGCTGCCTGGGTGCTGTTCCTCATCATCGTGGGGATCGCGTTGGTCAACTTCCTGGTCACCCGGGCCGTCCAGCGAAGGAGCCTGCGATGAGTAGGAGACCTGGATTCCTTGTGTACGGCCTGCTCACGGCATTCCTGCTGGGCTCGGCCTTCCCTCTCTACTGGTCCTTCGTGATCGGCTCGGTCACCCGGCAGCGGGCGATCCAGTCGCCTCCGCCGCTGATCCCGGGAGGGCACTTCCTCGAGAACGCCGCCCGGGTCTTCGACCGGATCGACTTCTGGTCGGCGCTGCTCAACTCGATCATCGTCTCCGGGATCTCGGCGGCATCGGTGGTGCTGTTCTCGACCCTGGCCGGCTACTCCTTCGCCAAGCTCCGCTTCCGCGGCGCCAACGCGGGGATGGTCTTCGTCGTCGCCACTTTGGCGGTGCCGACGCAGCTGGCCCTGGTGCCGATGCTCAAGCAGTTCTCCAACCTCGGCCTGACCGGCACGCACGCCGCGGTGATCCTGCCGTGGGTGGTCACCGCGTTCGGTGTCTTCTTCATGAGGCAGTACCTCGTCGATGCGATCCCCGACGAGCTCATCGACGCGGCGCGCGTCGACGGCGCGTCCATGATCCGTACGTTCTGGACCGTCGCCATCCCGGCAGCGCGTCCGGCCATGGCGATCCTCGGTCTGTTCACCTTCATGCAGGTGTGGACCGACTTCATGTGGCCGCTGATCGTGCTGCAGGGGTCCGACGTGCAGACCCTGCAGACCGCGCTCGACGCGCTCAAGGTCGCGCCCGGTCAGGGACACGCCGACATGGCCCTGGTCCAGGCCGGAACGATCCTCGCGACCGTCCCCCTACTTCTGTTGTTCATCGCCACCGGACGCCACCTGGTGTCCGGCATCATGCAAGGAGCCGTCAAAGGATGACCACCTCGACCCATCAGGGCCGCGCCTTTCCCGAGAACTTCCTCTGGGGCGCTGCCACCGCGTCCTACCAGATCGAGGGAGCGGTCGACGAGGACGGACGTACGCCGAGCAACTGGGACACCTTCTCCAGAGTTCCCGGGGCGATCCTCAACGGCGACACCGGCGACGTGGCCTGCGACCACTACCACCGGATGCCCGAGGACGTCGCGCTGATGAAGCGCCTCAACCTCGCCTCGTACCGCTTCTCGACGGCCTGGCCGCGGATCCGGCCCGACGGCGGGAAGGTCAACCAGGCGGGGCTCGACTTCTACAGCAGGCTCGTCGACGAGCTGCTCGAGGCCGAGATCGCGCCGTGGATCACGCTCTACCACTGGGACCTGCCGCAGGCGCTCGAGGACCAGGGCGGCTGGACCAGCAGGGACACCGCCTACCGGTTCGTGGAGTACGCGACCACCGTCTACGACGAGCTCTCCGACCGCGTCGACCACTGGACGACGCTGAACGAGCCGTGGTGCTCGGCGTTCCTCGGCTACACCGGTGGCCAGCACGCGCCGGGCCGGCAGGAGGGCGTGGCCGGAATCGTCGCGGCCCACCACCTCATGCTCGGCCACGGCCTGGTGGTCAACGAGCTGCGCAGCCGCGGCGCGACCCCGGAGAACGGGAAGTACCTCGGCATCACCCTCAACCCGACGGTGTCGGACCCCTTCGACCCCGAGCGGCCCGAGGACGTCGACATGGCTCGCCGCCTCGACGGCCTGCACAACCGGGTCTTCCTCGACCCGCTGCTGCGGGGCAAGTACGCCGACGACCTGGCCACCGACACCGAGGGCCTCACCTTCCAGGGCCGGCCGTGGCAGGACTGGGTGCTCGACGGCGACCTGGAGGTCATCTCCACGCCGCTCGACGTGCTCGGGGTGAACTTCTACTACGGCCACGCCCCCGCGGCGCTGCCGTACGAGGTCGAGCGCGACCAGGAGCTGGGCAGCCGGATCGCCCACTCCGAGATGCCCCGGTCGAGCCCCTACCCGGGCGCCGAGTTCGTGACCCCGCGCACCGGTCGGCCGACGACCGACCGTGACTGGGAGATCGACCCGGTCTGGCTGACCCGGCTGCTGACCCGGCTCAGCGGTGAGTACGGTGCCCCGCCCCTCTACATCACCGAGAACGGGGCTTACTACGATGATGTGGTGGAGGATGGCGCCGTGCACGACACCGCCCGCCTCGACTACATCGACCAGCATCTGCGCGCGACGCTCGACGCGATCGAGCAGGGTGCGGACGTACGCGGCTACTTCGCGTGGTCCCTGCTCGACAACTTCGAGTGGAGCTACGGCTACGCGCACCGGTTCGGGATCGTGCACGTGGACTTCGAGACCCAGGTGCGCACCCTGAAGGACAGCGGCCTCTGGTTCGCCGATGTCGCCGCCAACAACCGGGTGCCGGCCCGCCCGTGAACATGCCCACGCTCGACGAGGTCGCCCGGTTGGCTGGTGTCAGCCGGGCGACGGCGTCGCGCGCCATCAACGGCGGCTCACGCGTCTCGGCGAAGGCCGCGGAGGCCGTCGCCGAGGCCGTGCGGACGCTGGGCTATGTCCCCAACCCGGCTGCCCGGTCCCTGGTGACGCGACGGACCGACACGGTCGCGATGGTTGTGCCGGAGTCGGACGAGCGCGTCTTCGCCGACCCGTTCTTCGCCCGCACGCTGCACGTGGTGACCCAGGCCCTCGCCAAACGCGACCTCCAGGTCGTGCTGCTGATCGCCCAGCCGGGCGACGAGATGCAGCGGACGCTGCGCTACCTGCGCGGTGGACACGTCGACGGCGCGATCGTCGTCTCCCACCACCGCAACGACGCTCTCGCCGACCACCTCGCGGCCATCGGGTTGCCGGCCGCGTTCATCGGCCGGCCGCTGACCGGCGCGGAGAAGGTCTTCTACACCGACCCCGACAACATCGCCGGCGCCCGCGAGGTCACCAACATCCTGATCGAGCGTGGCTGCCGCCGCATCGGCACCATCACCGGTCCCATCGACATGAGCGCCGGCACCGACCGGGCCGCCGGATGGCGGGCCGCCCTCGACGCCGCCGGCCTCGCCACCGACGCGGTCGTCGAGGGCGACTTCACCGAGGACGGCGGCGAGGCCGCCTGCGAGATCCTGCTGCGCGACCATCCCGACATCGACGGCCTGATGGTCGCCTCCGACCTGATGGCCGCGGGCGCGCTCCGCGTGCTCGACCGGGCCGGACGACGCGTCCCCGACGACATCGCGGTCGTGGGCTATGACGACCTCGGCATCGCCGAGCGCACCACTCCCCCGCTCACCACGGTCAAGAACCCGATAGGAGACATGGCGAGGGAGGCCGTCCGGCTCCTCCTCGCCCAGATCGACGGCGGCACCACCATCCCGCGGCGGGTCGTCTTCGCGCCCGAGCTGGTGCGGCGTACGTCTGCTTGACCGAGCCGGTCAGGCCTTGCCCACGATGCGGCCGCGGGCCTCGCCGAAGCCGATCCGGGCGCCGTCGGTGCCGGGGGCGGTGGCGCTCAGGACGACCTCGTCCCCGTCTTCCAGGAACGTACGCGAGACTCCGTTGACCTCGACCGGCTCGGCGCCGCCCCAGGTGAGCTCGATGAACGCTCCACGCTGCTCCCGTTCCGGACCGGAGATCGTCCCGGAGGCGAACAGGTCGCCGGTGCGGCTGGGCGCGCCGTTGACGGTCTGGTGGGCCAGCATCTGCGCGGGCGACCAGTACATGGCCGCGTACGGCGGACGCGACACCGTCTGCCCGTTCCACGCCACGTCGAGCTCGATGTCCAGGCCCCAGGGACGTCGCATCTGGAGGTAGGGCAGGACCGCGGGATCGTGATCGGGCGTGGGGACCCGAGCGGCCTCCAGCGCCAGGAGCGGGACGACCCAGGGTGAGATCGTCGAAGCGAAGGACTTGCCGAGATTCGGCCCGAGCGGCACGTACTCCCAGGCCTGGATGTCGCGCGCGGACCAGTCGTTGAAGAGCACCACCCCGAAGATGTGCCGCTCGGCCTCCTCCGCGGGGATGCTGGCGCCCATCTCGTTGCCGGTGCCGACGACGAACCCCAGCTCGGCCTCGATGTCGAGGCGGACGGAAGGGCCGAAGACGGGAGCCTCGTCGTCGGGCCCCTTGCGCTGACCGGACGGACGGATGATCTCCGTGCCCGAGACGACGATGGACGAGGACCGGCCGTGGTAGCCGACGGGCAGATGCTTCCAGTTCGGCATCAGGGGCTCGGCGGCCTCCGGACGGAAGAGTCGGCCGAGGTTGGAGGCGTGGTGCTCGGAGGCATAGAAGTCGACGTAGTCGGCGACCTCGAACGGAAGGTGGAGCGTCACCGACCCGAGGTCGTGCACGGCCGCGTCCGGCACGTCGCCCTGGATCCTCTCGGTGATCGAGGCGCGGACCTCGACCCAGCGCTCGTATCCCTGCGCCATGAACGGGTTGAGGCTGCCAGCGGCGAAGACCTCGTCGCCGAGCAGGAGCGCCAGGTCGACCACGTGGTCGCCCAGGCGGACGCCGACCCGCCGGTCCTGTCCGGGGACGGAGTAGACGCCGTACGGAAGGTTGGCCAGGCCGTAGAGCGAGCCCTGGGCAATGCTGATGGTGGTCACGCGAGATCCTTTGTGTATCGGGTGTCGAGCGGCGACGCGAGGCCCAGGGAGCTCATCGGTTGCGCGCCCAGGAGTAGGCGTAGCTTCCGTCGTCGGTCGCGCGGCCGGCCTCGCCGAGCAGCAGCGGCCGGAAGGTGTCGACCATGACCGCGAGCTCGTCGAAGAACTCGGCACCGATGCTGCGCTCGTACGCGCCCGGCTGCGGGCCGTGCGGATGACCGCCCGGGTGCAACGAGATCGAGCCCTGGCCGATGCCGGATCCCTTGCGCGCCTCGTAGTCGCCGCCGCAGTAGAACATCACCTCGTCGGAGTCGACGTTGGAGTGGTAGTAGGGCACCGGGATGGCGAGCGGGTGGTAGTCGACCTTGCGCGGCACGAAGTTGCAGATGACGAAGTTGTTGCCCTCGAAGACCTGGTGCACCGGCGGCGGCTGGTGGATCCTGCCGGTGATCGGCTCGAAGTCGCGGATGTTGAACACGTACGGGTAGAGGCACCCGTCCCAGCCGACGACGTCGAACGGGTGGTGCGGCAGCACGTGGACCGTCCCCGCGATCCCGTCCGGCCCGCGGTGCTTGATGTAGACCTCGACGTCCTCACCCTCGACCACCTTCGGCCCCTCGGGCAGCCGGAGGTCGCGTTCGCAGTACGGGGCGTGCTCGAGCAGCTGCCCGTGCTTGGAGAGGTAGTTGCGCGCCGGGCCGATGTGCGAGCTGGCCTCGATCGCGTAGATCCGCAGCGGACCGTCGGGAACGACCCGGTACGTCGTCGCGCGGGGAACGATCACGTAGTCACCGTCCGCCACCACGAGGTCACCGAAGACGGTCTCGACCCGTCCGGTCCCCGCCTCGACGTACAGGCACTCGTCGCCGAGGGCGTTGCGGTAGTAGGGGCTCACCGTGTCGGCCACGACGTAGGCCAGACGTACGTCATCGTTGCCGAGCAGCAGCCGCCGGCCGGTCACGGCGTCGACGCCGGTCGTGCCCTCGGCGAAGAGCTTGTGCGTCGACAGGTGTCGCGGGATGAGCGGGTGATTGGGCACGAGCGAGTGGTCGTTCAGCTCCCACGGGCGGTACTCGCGCACCGCCGAGGGGATGTGCCGGTGGTACAGCAGCGAGGAGTCGGAGGAGAAGCCTTCCTCCCCCATCAGCTCCTCGAAGTAGAGGTTCCCGGCCTCGTCGCGGTGCTGGGTGTGCCGCTTGGGAGGTACGGCACCGGCGGAGTGGTAGTACGGCATGTCTGCTCCTTGTGCGCTGAGCGCACGACTGTGTGCGCTCTAAGCGCAAAAGTAAGACGCCGTGACCCGAGGCGTCAAGAAAGCCGGTTCAGGAGGAACCGAGCTGGGCCAGCTGCCGAGCGGCTGCCCTGACGAGCGGACCGACCTCGGCAGGGTCGAGCTCGTCCATGGTGACGATGCCGACCGACGCGCGCAGCGAGCCGGGCGCCTCGAAGCCGACGGCGATACCCACCGCCCCACGCTGCAGCTCGCCCGCGGTGTGGCTGTACCCGACCTCGCGTGCCTCCCGCACGGCTGGCGAGTCGTCCGGATGCGGCTCGGCGAGCGCACGGATCGCGATCCCGCTCGCCCCCTTGTCCAGCGGGTAGCGCAACCCGATCCGATAGCCGACGCGCACCGGCCCCTGCCCCACCTTCGGGTCGGCCTCCAGCACGGGGACGCACTCGTCCTCGCCATGGGCGACGGTGAGGAACGCCGGAGCACCGGCCGCGTCGGCGAGATCCTGCAGCGACGGCTCGGCCGCCTGGATCAGCTGCGACGAGAACCGACCGGCCAGCGCGATCACCCCGGCCCCGAGACGAAGCCGCTTGTTGACCCCCTGGGTGACGAGCGCACGATCCTCCAGGGTGGCGACGATGCGATAGGCGATCGCACGGTCGACGCCGAGGTGAGCGGCGACATCGGCCACCGTGACACCGGCCGGATTCCGGGAGACGAAGTCCAGCGCCGCCAGCCCGCGATCCAAGCCCTGAAGCGTGGCCATCCTCATCCTCCCGGTCCGGTCGTCGGCTGGGCGCATCAGCTCCCAGCCGCACACTAGAGCACGCCACCGCACACAACCATCCGCCCGGACGACGTGTGTCCGAGCGGGCGGTCGGCAGCGACGTACCACTCGTCCGGCCGCATTTCGCAGTGCGGACTCGTCCCGGGCCTCGCGTCCTGCATCCTGTTAGCGTCGCGAGGCGATGCCACATCGCAATTCGACTGGCAGCGTGCCCCGCCCGAAGTCGGCTACCCGAGTCGACTTCCGCTCACCGGACCTCGAGGACGGTCAGCATCTGTGGCGGATGGCACGGGAATCTCGGGTACTCGACGTCAACACCTCGTACGCCTACCTGCTGTGGGCGCGCGACTTCGCGGCGACGTCGATCGTCGCGACCGTCGATGACGACCCAGGAGGATTCGTCATCGGCTACCGCCGGCCGGACGAGCCGGAGACCCTGATGATCTGGCAGGTCGCCGTCGACGAACGGCACCGCGGCCAGGGTCTGGCCCGCCGCATGCTCGACACGCTCGTCGACCGCCTCGCCGGCGACCAGGGAGTACGCCGCCTGGAGACGACCATCACCGCGGACAACAGCGCCTCCATCGCGCTGTTCACCTCGTTCGCGAACGCACGGGGCGCCTCGATCGAGCGCACGCCGCTCTTCGAGGCCGAGATGTTCCCCGACGGGCACGACCCGGAGCTGTTGTTCCGCATCGGCCCGTTCTCGACCGCACGATCCTCGACCGCACGATCGACGACATCCGGAGGTGTCATGTCCATGACGACGACCGCCGAACCCGCCACCGCGATCTTCGACTCCCTCGAGTCGCAGGTCCGCAGCTACTGCCGCAGCTGGCCGGCCGTGATGACCCACTCCCGAGGAGCCACCGTCACCAGCGAGGACGGGAGGGAGTTCCTGGACTTCTTCGCCGGTGCCGGAGCGCTCAACTACGGGCACAACAACCCCGCCCTGCTGGATCCCCTGCTCGACTATCTGCGCGAGGGCCGCATCGTGCACTCGCTGGACATGCACACCAGCGCGAAGCGGGACTTCCTGCAGGCTTTCAACGACCTGATCCTCGAGCCGCGCAACCTCGACTACAAGGTGATGTTCCCCGGACCGACCGGGACCAACTCCGTCGAGGCCGCGCTCAAGCTCGCCCGCAAGGCGACCGGACGCCAGCACGTGCTGTCCTTCACCAACGCGTTCCACGGGATGACGCTCGGCTCGCTGGCGGTGACCGGCAACTCGATGAAGCGCAGGGGCGCGGGCATCCCGCTGACCAACAGCTCGAAGATCCCTTACGACGACTACTTCAACGGTGCCGTCGACGACTTCATGTGGCTGGAGCGGGTGCTCCAGGACAGCGGCTCCGGCGTCGACAAGCCGGCCGCGATCATCGTGGAGTCCGTCCAGGGCGAGGGCGGTCTGAACGCAGCCCGGCTGGAATGGCTCGAGGCCCTCTCGAACCTGTGCCGCGAGCACGACATCATCCTGATCGTCGACGACGTCCAGGCCGGCTGCGGCCGCACCGGCACCTTCTTCAGCTTCGAGGAGGCCGGGTTCACCCCGGACATCGTCTGCCTGTCGAAGTCGATCTCCGGCTTCGGTCTGCCGATGGCGCTGACCCTGATCCGGCCCGACCTGGACCAGTTCGAGCCCGGCGAGCACAACGGCACCTTCCGCGGTCACAACCTGGCCTTCGTCACCGCCCGGGTGGCGCTGGAGACCTACTGGGCCGACGACTCCTTCCAGAAGGAGGTCCAGACGAAGGCCGCCGATCTGCGCACGGGCCTGACGAAGATCGCCGAGCGCTACGCGGGGGCGGCCGTCCGCGGTCGCGGCCTGCTGACCGGCATCGCCTTCCCGGACGCCAGCTCGGCCGGGAAGATCGCGGCCGCGGCGTACGAGCACGGCCTGCTGGTCGAGACCTCCGGGCCCGAGGACGAGGTGCTCAAGACGATGCCGCCGCTGACCATCGGCTCCGAGGAGCTCGCCCGCGGTCTCGCCGTCCTCGAGGAGGCCACCGCGTCCGTCCTCGGCGACGCCACCGCGGCCTGACCACTTCGACCCGAAACGGAGACAACATGCGCGTCACCTACCTGGAAGACCTCGACGGCACCGACCGAGACGTACGCGTCGCGTCCGAGCACGGGACCTGGCGCAGCCGCCGGATCGTGCTGGCCCGCGAGGGCGTCGGCTTCTCCTTCCACGAGACCAACATCCCCGCCGGGACGACGAACGAGTTCTGGTACGCCAACCACATCGAGTGCGTCTACTGCGTCGGCGGAGAGGGCGAGCTCCTCGACCGCGAGACGGGAGAGACGTACGAGATCCGCGACGGGATGTGCTACCTGCTCGACAAGCACGACAAGCACACCGTCACCGCCACGACCGACCTGCGTCTGATCTGCACCTTCAACCCGCCTGTCACCGGTCGCGAGGTGCACGACGCCGACGGTGTCTACCCGCTTCTCACCGAGACCGAGGAGGTAACTGCATGACCGCTACCACCGAACACACCGACATGTACCCCACCCGCCTCGAGGAGGGCTTCTCCACGCTCCCCCGCCAGGACCAGGTCGTCTGGGGCACGGCGGCAGACGGTCCGATCGACCAGCGGACGCTCGACTCCTACGACGAGCGTGGCTACCTGACCATCCCCGACCTGATCACTCCCGAGGAGGTCGAAGAGCTGCGTGCCGAGCTGCGCCGGCTCAGCACCGACCCGGAGACCCGGGCCGACGAGCGCACCATCATCGAGCCCGCGTCGCGGGAGGTGCGCTCGATCTTCGAGGTGCACCGGACCAGCGACGTCGTCGCCCGGCTGGCGGCCGACCCCCGCGTGGTCGGACGGGCCCGGCAGATCCTCGGGTCGGAGGTGTACATCCACCAGAGCCGGATCAACTTCAAACCCGGCTTCGGCGGGGGCGACTTCTACTGGCACTCCGACTTCGAGACCTGGCACGCCGAGGACGGGCTGCCCCGGATGAGAACCGTCAGCATCTCCATCTCGCTGACCGACAACCACTCCTTCAACGGGCCGCTGATGATCATGCCCGGCACGCACCGGACGTACGTCTCGTGCGGCGGGGCCACCCCCGAGGACAACTACAAGTCCTCGCTGGTGATGCAGGGAGCGGGCATCCCCGACCAGGAGACGATCACGAAGATGGCCGACACCTACGGGATCGACGTGCTGGTCGGCGCCGCCGGCAGCGCGGTCATGTTCGACTGCAACTGCATGCACGGCTCCAACGGCAACATCACGCCCTACCCGCGCTCGAACGTCTTCCTGGTGTTCAACAGCGTGGAGAACACCGCGGTCGAGCCGTTCTCGGCCCCGAGGCCGCGGCCCTCGTTCATCGGGGCGCGCGACTTCACGCCGGTGGGCTGACCGCCCGACGGCGCCCGGGTCGGTGCGGCGTACGTCTGTCTGATCTTTGCCTACCCCTAGGCTGAGCCCATGACACGCACCCGCGCCTTCTCGGGCGCCATGACCGGCGCGGCTCTGCTGGCGCTGCCGCTCGCCCTGACGGCCTGCGGCGGCTCGAGCGAGGACTACGTGCAGGAGAAGACGGTCGAGCGGATCGCGACCGAGCAGCTCACCAACGCCATCGGCGTCACGCCGGAGGACCTCGACTGCCCCGGCGACCTGCAGGGCAAGGTGGGCACCGAGATGACCTGCGTCCTCACCTCCGAAGGCGAGAAGTACGACGCGATCATCACCGTCGACGAGGTCGACGGTGGCCGGGTCCACTTCCAGATCGACGTGCCGCCCAACGCCACGGAGTGAGCCCGAAGAGTCCCCGGAACCGATAACCTGTTGAGTCGTGTCCCCTCATGCGAGGCCCTTCTTCGACCATGTCGCGCGCGTGTGCGACGGCACTCCCTACAAGGCGACCGAGACGGCGCGCGGGTTCGACGTGGAGCTCGACCTGGCTGACGAGCGCTGGCACCCCACGTTGCTGGCCGCCAAGCTGCACTGGGTCTTCACCTACCACGTGTCGATGCCGACCCGGAGCTCCTACGCGATCATCGAGGACACCCGCAGCCTCGTCTGGTTCGGCGACGTGCCCCACACGCAGAAGACCGGCGTACGCCGCATCGAGGCCGATGACGACCAGACCGACCAGGGTGTGTGGCACGTGCACGACCCCTCCTCGGTGCCCGACCTGGACCAGTACCGTTTCGACGCCGAGGAGGGCCGCACGCTGATCACCAGCGTCGCCCGCCTGTACGCGCTGCAGCAGCGCGGCGCGCGGCACGAGGGGGCGGGCTTCTCCGTCGCGGTGGGCCTGGTCGTGACGCTCTCGGTGATCGCGACCGTCATCGGCGTGGCCGTGATCCTCAACCTGATGGGCACCTTCGGCTCGCCGTCTTGACCATGTCGTCGGGACAATCTGTGTGATGCTGGCCCGCATGGATCCGATCCGTGAGGCGCAACGACAGTGGGTCGCGCACGGCTGGGCCGACGCCGCCGATGGGATGGCGCTGGTCACCTCGATCGTGCGCGTGCACCAGCTCGTCATGGAACGCGTCGACGCCGCACTGCGCCCCCACGACCTCTCCTTCGCCCGTTACGAGGTGCTCCGGCTCCTCTCCTTCACCCAGGACGGCCAGCTCCCGATGGCCAAGCTCGGCTCCCGGCTCCAGGTCCACCCTGCCTCGGTGACCAGCGCCGTCGCCCGGCTGGAGAAGCAGGGCTTCGTACGCCGCAGCCGCTCCGACGCCGACGGGCGCGTGGTCCTCGCCGCCATCACCGGTGCAGGACGCGAGGTGGTCGAGGCGGCCACGGTCTCGCTCAACACCGAGGTCTTCGAGAAGCCGGGGATCGAGGACGTACCCGGTCTGACGGGGCTGCTCAGCCAGCTCCGGGCGGCAGCCGGCGACACCGTCGGCTGAGACGTCGACGTCGCGTACTGGCAAGTATGTGATCCACGACCTATCCTGGAAATACTTGGACGTCCAACTATTCCCCGGGAGACCCGCCCATGTCCGACCTCCACATCCCCCAGCACCACGTGCGGATCGTGACCGCGAGCAGCCTCTTCGACGGTCACGACGCGGCGATCAACATCATGCGCCGGATCTTCCAGGCGCAGGGGTGCGAGGTGATCCACCTCGGTCACAACCGTTCGGTGACCGAGATCGCCGACGCCGCCGTCCAGGAGGACGCCCACTGCGTCGCGGTCTCCTCCTACCAGGGCGGTCACGTGGAGTTCTTCGAATACCTGGTCAGCGCGCTCAAGGAGCGCGGCGCCGGCCACGTCAAGGTCGTGGGCGGGGGCGGCGGCGTCATCGTTCCCTACGAGATCGAGCGACTGGCCAACTCCGGCGTCAAGATCTTCTCCCCCGAGGACGGCCAGCGGCTGGGCCTGCCGGGGATGATCAACTCGGTCGTCCGCGACATCGACCGCGACCTGTGGCCCACCTTCAACATCACTCCCTGCGGGGTGATCGAGGGCTACGGACTCTCCATCGGACGCGCCATCACCGGCGCCGAGCAGGCACGGCTGCCCGAGGACTTCCTGGCGGAGCTGCGTGAGGCCGACCAGGCGGTCGTCCTCGGCATCACCGGCACCGGCGGCTCCGGCAAGTCCTCGCTCACCGACGAGCTGGTCCGGCGGCTGCGCACGGACCAGGAGGACAAGATCCGGATCGGCGTGCTCGCGATCGACCCGACCAGGCGGCGCGGTGGCGGTGCGCTGCTGGGCGACCGGATCCGGATGAACTCGCTGGCCGCCATGCACGACGGCGGCTCGACGACCTTCTACCGCTCGCTGGCCACGCGCGGCGGCCACGAGATGCCCGAGCACTTCGCCGAGGTCCTCGCCGTGATGAAGGCCGCCGTCGACCTCGTCATCGTCGAGACGCCCGGCATCGGCCAGGGCGACACCGGCATCAGCGACTTCGTCGACGTGTCGCTCTACGTCATGACCCCTGAGTTCGGCGCCGCGAGCCAGCTGGAGAAGATCGACATGCTCGACTTCGCCGACGTCGTGGCGATCAACAAGTTCGAACGGCGCGGGGCCGAGGACGCGCTGCGCGACGTCTCCCGCCAGCTCGTCCGCAACCGCGAGGCCTTCACCTCCTCCCCCGACGACATGCCGGTCTTCGGCACCTCGGCCGCGGCCTTCGACGACGACGGCGTCACCGCGCTCTACCAGCACATCAAGGGCCTCCTCGTCGAGGCCGGCCTGCCGCTGAGCGAGGGCACGCTCCGCCGCGTCGACACCCGCCACTCCACCGGGCTGCACCCGATCATCCCCGAGAAGCGGGTGCGCTACCTGGCCGAGATCGCCGGCGACGTACGCGACTACCACGCGCGCACCGGCGAGCTCGTCGCGGCGGCGCGCAAGGAGCAGGCCTACGAGATCGTCGCCGCGGACCACCCCGAGCTCGAGGTCCCGGCCTCCGAGCTCCCCGAGGACCTGCGCAAGCAGCTGGACTCGTGGCAGGAGACCAAGGAGACGTACGCCGCCGACGACAGCGGCCGCACCTCGCTGTCGGGCAACTACATCCCGCGCGTGGCCACCCCGGGCTACACCGACCGCGGCGAGCTGACCAGGTTCCTGCGCAACGAGAACCTGCCCGGCTTCTTCCCGTTCACCGCGGGCGTCTTCCCCTTCAAGCGGCAGGGAGAGGACCCGGCGCGGATGTTCGCCGGCGAGGGTGACCCGTTCCGCACCAACCGCCGCTTCAAGCTGCTCTCCGAGGGCCAGCCGGCCACCCGCCTCTCGACCGCGTTCGACTCGGTCACGCTCTACGGCCGCGACCCCGACGTACGCCCCGACATCTACGGCAAGGTCGGCACCTCGGGCGTCTCGGTGGCCACGCTGGACGACATGAAGGCCCTCTACGACGGCTTCGACCTGCTGGCCCCGACGACCTCAGTGTCGATGACGATCAACGGGCCGGCGCCGACGATCCTGGCGTTCTTCCTCAACACCGTGATCGACCAGGCCCGCGAGCGCGGCGTCGACCCGGCGAAGGCGCTGCAGACCGTCCGCGGCACGGTGCAGGCCGACATCCTCAAGGAGGACCAGGGCCAGAACACCTGCCTGTTCTCCACGGAGTTCAGCCTGCGCTGCATGGCCGACATCCAGGAGTGGTTCATCGAGAACGGGGTCCGCAACTTCTACTCGGTCTCGATCTCCGGCTACCACATCGCCGAGGCCGGGGCGAACCCCATCTCCCAGCTCGCCTTCACGCTGGCCAACGGCTTCACCTACGTCGAGTCCTACCTGGCCCGCGGCATGGACATCGACGACTTCGCACCCAACCTGTCCTTCTTCTTCTCCAACGGCATGGACCCCGAATACTCCGTCATCGGGCGGGTCGCCCGCCGGATCTGGGCGATCGCGATGCGGGACCGCTACGGCGCCTCGGAGCGCTCGCAGAAGCTGAAGTACCACATCCAGACCTCGGGCCGGTCCCTGCACGCGCAGGAGATGGACTTCAACGACATCCGCACCACCCTGCAGGCACTGATCGCGATCTACGACAACGCGCAGTCGCTGCACACCAACGCCTTCGACGAGGCCGTCACCACCCCGTCGGAGGAGTCGGTACGCCGCGCGCTGGCGATCCAGCTGATCATCAACCGCGAGTGGGGCATGGCCTTCAACGAGAACCCGCTGCAGGGCTCCTTCATCATCGACGAGCTCACCGACCTCGTCGAGGAGGCCGTGCTGAAGGAGTTCGACCGGATCTCCGAGCGCGGCGGCGTGCTCGGCGCGATGGAGACCGGCTACCAGCGCGGCAAGATCCAGGACGAGTCGATGCTCTACGAGCACCGCAAGCACGACGGCACCCTGCCCATCGTCGGCGTCAACACCTTCGTCCGCGACACCAACGGGGAGCCGGCCGGCCCCATCGAGCTCGCCCGGGCGACCGAGGCCGAGAAGAAGTCCCAGCTCGACCGTGTCCACGCCTTCCAGGCCGCCCACGCGGCCGAGGCGGAAGCCGCGATCGTACGTCTCAAGCAGGCCGCCACCTCCGACGAGAACATCTTCGCCGCGCTCATGGACGCCGCCCGGGTCTGCTCGCTCGGCCAGGTCACCGAGGCGTTCTTCGAGGTCGGGGGCCAGTACCGGCGGAATGTGTGAGGTTCCTCCATCAAGGTATGCAGCCGAAGATGCACATCCCGTGTGGAGCTCCGCACGGGATGTGCACCTCGACCTGCATACCTTGACGAAGGACCACCCCCGCCGTACGTCACGCCTTGCTGTGGGCTCCGGTCATCAGGGCCGCGAGGTCCTCGGGCTCGAGGAACGACGGCGGGGGCGGTGGCCCCCAGCTGAAGAGCCCGGCCGCGCCCTCGAGGACCTCGGGCTTCCAGATCTCGTCCTCGGGGATGCAGTCCATGTCGGAGAAGTACTCCGAGAAGTTGCCGGCCGGGTCCTTGAGGTACCAGAAGAAGTTCGAGCCGGCGTGGTGGCGGCCGAGGCCCCAGACGTGGCGTTCGGGAGCGCCCTCGAGCATGGCGTGCGCCCCGCAGCCGACGTCGTCGATGTCGTCGACCTGCCAGCTCGTGTGGTGCAGGTAGTTGACCGGCGACTGCAGCGCCAGGAAGTTGTGGTGGTCGGTCGAGCAGCGCATGAACGCGCCCTTGTCGCCGATGTGATCGGACACCTTGAACCCCAGTCCGTCGATGAAGAAGCGCATCGTCGTGGCGAGGTCGGTGGTGCCGGCCACCGCATGACCCAGGCGCCGCGGCCGCACCGGTTCGGTACGCAGCACCCCGGGCGCACGCCCGCGCCGCTCGATCCGGCCCGGCCCGTTGTAGGGCGTGGCCGGTTGCGGCTCCTGGCTCAGCCTGGGCAGGACGCGCACCCTGACGGTGAAGCCGCTGACCGGTTCGGTGGTCACCAGCGCGTCCCCGTCCAGGGACGCCGGGTGCCCGAGCCGCTGCAGAGATGCGGCGATGCGGGCGAGGTCGTCGTGGTCATCGGCCGCGACACCCAGCTCGACGAGCCTGCGGAAGGGCGCCCGCACGAGCTGCAGCTGGTCGCCGCCGTCCCGGGTCGCCAGCGTCGACTCGCCGCTGGGTCGCAGCCCGAAGTCGGTGTAGTAGGACGCCGTCGCCGCCACATCGGGCACGCCGATGGTGACGTGGCTGAGGCGGTGCAGACTCATCGCGGTTCACCCCCGGTCGGCGCCGCCACGAAGGTCTGACGCAGCTCGCCGATGCCTTCGATCGTACTCACCAGCGTCTGGCCGGCCTCGATGAAGCGCTGCGGGTCACGGCCGAGGCCGACGCCGTCGGGCGTGCCGGTGAAGATCAGGTCCCCCGGATAGAGCGTGACGATCTTCGACAGCTCGGCCACCAGCCTCGGGACCGACACGATCAGGTTGCTGGTGCGACCGATCTGGACGTTCTCGCCGTCGAGGTCGCAGCGCAGCTCGAGGTCGTCCCGGTCGGGCAGCTCGTCGGCGGTGACCAGCCATGGCCCGGTCGGTGAGAAGCCGGGGAAGGACTTGCCGAGGCCGAACTGCGGCGCCGGACCACGCAGCTGGGTCACCCGCTCGGAGATGTCCTGGCCGACGGTGACACCGGCGACGTGATCCCAGGCGTCGGCCTCGGAGACGTTGGTGGCCGTGCGCCCGATGACCGCCACCAGCTCGACCTCCCAGTCGGTGTTGCCGCCCTCGGGAAGCACCACCTCGGTGACCGGCCCGGTCAGGCTGCTGACGAACTTCGGGAAGACCGGCGGGAGCCCGGTGGGCGCCTCGAAGCCGGACTCGGCGGCGTGAGCGGTGTAGTTGAGGCCGATCGCGAAGATCTGTCGTGGTGCCGGCGAGGGCGCACCGAGCTCGGCGACGTCGACCCCGACCGTGTTCGCCGGGTCGTCCGTCGGGGCGCTCAGGGCCCAGTCGAAGAAGGCCGACCAGTCGGCGTACAGGCTGGCCGGGTCGGGTCCGAACCGGCCGTCGCTGGCCTTGTGGACGTCGACGGCCCGCGGCTCGGGAGCGTCGGGGTCGGCGGTGGTGATCAGGACGGCGCGGCCGTCCAGGTTGGCGAGCTTCATGATGATTCCTTCGTGGTGGGTCAGAGACGGTCGAGGACGGCGCGGAGTGCGCGTTCGAGATCGGCGGCGGGGTCGTCGGTGAGGTCGTGGGCGCGCCAGGCGATGTGCTGGTCGGGGCGCACCAGGATGGCACCGCTGTCACCGACCTCGCGTCGAGCCGCCCAGTCCCCGGTGGGGTCGGCGTACTCACAGCCGGCGCCGACCGGCTTGACGCCGATGCGTACGCCCAGGTCGGCCGCGACCTTGCCGGCGGCGTCGCCCCAGGGCTCGCCGCCGATCCCCGTCAGGAGCGTGAACTCGCCGCGACCGGCGAGGTCGAGGGTCGAGAGCCGGACTCGGTCCTTCTCGACCCAGGCATGCGGCAGCCGAGCTCCCGGGTGGGTGGTCGGGTGGTGGTAGAGCTCGGGGTCCCGGTCGGGGGCGGGCCATGGCGTCCCGTCGTCGAGGACGGCTGTGGAGGCGTACCGCTGGTCGAGCTCCACACCGTGGGCGTTGAACTGGTAGTTCTGCAGCTGTACGGCATCGGCCAGCTGCCGTCGCCGCTGCTCTCCGACCGGGCCGGGGGCGCGCAGCCCATCGAGCGCCCGCTGGCCGTCCTCGGCGCTCTGCCCAGGCTCGAACCCGAGCGCCTGCGAGATCGGCAGCATGTCCTGCACGCTCTTGAGGGCGCGGTCGACGACCTGCCGTCCCACCGGCTGACGCTCGTCGTGATAGCTGGCGAGAAGCTCCTCGCCGGCGTCGCCGCGGAGCACCATGGCCAGCTTCCAGGCCAGGTTGTACGCGTCCTGCACCGAGGTGTTGGTGCCCAGCCCGTTGGCGGGTGGGTGACGGTGTGCGGCGTCGCCGGCGAGGAAGGCGCGACCGATCTGGTAGCGCTCGGCGACCATGTGGTTGATCTGCCACAGGCTGGTCGCCTTGATCCTGATGTCCACCTCGGGATCCCCGATCGTGGTCCGGGCGCGGGCGACGACGGCCTCCTCGGAGAGGTCGGGCTCGCCCTCGGCGGGGTCGTACATGAAGAGCAGGACCCACTCCGTCCACGGCTTCACGCAGATCCAGGTGCCCGAACCGACCCAGTAGTCGTTGCCGGGCTGGCACATCCAGTAGAGGGTGCCTGGCCGGTAGGCGGTGTAGTCGGTGAGGTCCGCCTCGAGCCACACGTTGGCGGCCGCGCCCAGTCCCGCCTCGCCCTCCAACACGAACCCGAGCTGCTCGGCGACGGTCGAGCGCCCGCCGTCGGCACCGACGACGTACTTCGCCCGGATGGTCTCCGTCCGGCCGCTCTCGCGGTGGCGGACGACGGCGGTGACGCCGTCGTCGTCCTGGCTCACCTCGACCAGCTCGGTCGAGAAGCGCAGGTCGGCACCGAGCCGCTCGGCACCGGTCCGCAGCACCGGCTCGAGGATGTGCTGAGGGACGTTGCACATCGCGCTCGGACTCGCCAGGTCGTAGTCGGTGCGCCGCTCGGGGCCGCTGCCCCAGGTGAGCAGGCGGGCGATCTCCGGGTCGGCGAAGCTCGTCGCCCACACGTTGTTGCCCATCAGCTCGTTGGGGGTGGCCACCTCGCGGACCGCCTCCTCCAGACCGAGGTCCCGGAAGACCTCCATGGTGCGCTGGTTGGTGATGTGGGCGCGTGGCGAGTGTGCCGTGCCGGCGTACTTGGTCACGGTGATCGCGTCGACCCCGTACGCCGCCAACAGGGCCGCCATGCTCAGACCCGCCGGTCCGGCACCGACGACCAGGACGTCGGTGGTGATGTCATACGTCATGACGCCGCCGATTCCATCGGCTCGGGCTCCGCTTCGACCAGCCAGGGGTAACGCTCCGTATCGGCGCCGGCGTAGTCCGGGTCGAGGTAGACGAACAGGCGGTGGATCCGGCCGTCGCGGATCTCCATCACGTCGCACCAGCGACCGGCGTGGGTCACGCCCGCGCGGAACTCGGTGCCGTCGGCGGCGATGCCGGCCGAGGTGCCCTCGACGACGACGGTGTCACCGGCGACCACGTAGTTGAAGTAGGCGTAGTCGTGCTTGATCCCGCCGAGCAGGGATCCGACCTTGGCGAACGCGTCACGGACCGCGTCGATGCCGTCGACGATCCCGATCTTCGGGAAGTACAGCTGGATGTGCTCGTCGAAGAGCTCGAAGAAGTCCTCACCGCGGTCGAGCCGCTTCAGGTACTCCAAGGCGAGGGCCCTACGTGCCTCGTCTGTCATTGCCTCGGCCATGTCCAAACCCCTTTCGGCCACAGGTGACTGTCATCACAGCCTGACCGCACATGTTCGAGGAAACAAGAGATATTCGAAAATCTCTGGATATTCGCATTGTGCTAGGGTGCTCGCATGACGACTCGACCACGGGCTAGCACCGAGGAGGTCTACGCTCGCGTGCGCGCCGACCTCCTCGGCGGCGTCTACGCGCCTGGGGAGCGACTGAAGTCGACGCCGCTGTGCGAGACGTACGGCGCCAGCGTCAGCGTCATCCGCGAGACCCTCTCCCGGCTCACCGAGCAGGGGTTGGTGGAGTCCGAGCCCCGGATCGGCTTCCGGGTCCGGCAGGTGAGCGTCGAGGACCTGCGCCAGCTGACCAGCGCCCGCATCGACATCGAGTCGCTCGCGCTGCGCTACGCGATCCAGCGGGGCGACATGACCTGGGAGTCCCAGGTGGTGGCCGCCCACCACCGGATGGAACGTACGCCGATGCTCACCGCCGACGCTCCCCCACGCGTCTCCGACGAGTGGGAGATGGCCCACAGCGGTTTCCACGGCGCGCTGCTCGACGGCGCCGGCAATCCCTGGCTCCTGGGCATGGCCACGACGCTGCGCGACGCCGGCGAGTTCTACCGGCGCTGGTCACAGGTCCACGAGCCCGACCGGGACGTCGCCGGGGAGCACCGCGAGATCCTGGAGGCGACCCTCGCCCGGGATGCCGACCGGGCCGTGGCTGCGCTCGCGCAGCACTACCGGCACACCGCCGACATCCTCGAGCGAGCTCTTGCCGAGCGTGACGTCGCTCAGAACAGCTGACGCGCGTTCGCCCGGGCCAGGTCGATGAGCTCGTCGCCGCGACCGGACAGGACGGTGCGCAGGGCATAGAGGGTGAAGCCCTTGACCTGCTCCGCGGTGACGGTGGGCGGCATCGACAGCTCCTGGCGCTCGGTGACGACGTCGAGGAGCGCCGGACCGTCGTGGGCGAGGATGTCCGCGATCGCCTCCGGAAGGTCCTCGGAACGCTCGACGCGGCGGGCGTAGATGCCCATGGCTTGGGCGACCTGCGCGAAGTCGGGGTTGACCAGGTCGGTGCCGTAGTTCACGAACCCGGCCGCCTTCATCTCCAGCTCGACGAAGTTGAGCGAGGAGTTGTTGAACACGACCAGCTTCACCGGCAGCCGGTTCTGGGTGAGCGTGACCAGCTCACCCAGCAGCATGGTGAGCCCGCCGTCGCCGGCGAGCGCCACGACCTGACGGTCGGGGTGTGCCGCCTGCGCGCCGATGGCGTGCGGGAGCGCGTTGGCCATCGAGCCGTGGGTGAACGACCCGATCAGGCGACGGCGGCCGTTCATCGAGAGGTAGCGGGCCGCCCACACCACCGGTGAGCCGACGTCCGGGATGAAGACGGCGTCGTCGTCGGCTGCCTCGTCGATCAGACGGGCCAGGTACTGAGGGTGGATCGGGGCGTTGCGCTTCGAGGGCGTCGCGAGCTCGTCGAGCTTGGTCCGCGTCTCACGGTAGTGCGCGGTCGAGTCGTCGAGATGGTGCCGGTCGGCCTTGCGCGTGAGCAGCGGGAGGAGTGCGTCGACGGTGTCCTTCACACTGCCCACCAGACCGAGGTCGACCGGGTGGCGGCGGCCCAGCTGCTCGCCACGGATGTCGACCTGGATCGTGGTCGCGTGCTTGGGATAGAACTGCCGGTAGGGGAAGTCGGTGCCGAGCATGAGCAGGGTGTCCGCGCGCTCCATGGCCCGGTAGCCCGAGGCGAAGCCGAGCAGCCCGGTCATGCCGACGTCGAACGGGTTGTCGTACTCGATGAACTCCTTGCCGCGCATCGCGTGCACGATCGGCGCTCCCAGCCTGTCGGCCAGCGCCACCACCTCGTCGTGCGCGCCGGCGGTGCCCGCCCCGGCGAGGATGGTGACCCGCTTGCCCGCGTTGAGAAGATCCGCCGCCCGGCTGATCTCGGGCTCAGCCGGAACCACGTGCGAGGTGGTCGGGCGGATGACCGAGGCACGCTCGACCGGCGACTTCGCCAGCGCGACATCGCCCGGGATGGCCACCACCGCGACGCCCTGCTTCTCGATCGCCGTACGCATGGCGACCTCGAGCACGTGCGGCATCTGGCTCGGGTGCGCGACGTACTCGGCATAGACCGAGGACTCGCGGTAGAGCTCCTGCGGGTGGGTCTCCTGGAAGTAGCCGGTGCCGATCTCCGCGGTGGGGATGTGGGCGGCGATCGCCAGCACGGGCACCCGCGAGCGGTTCGCGTCGTAGAGACCGTTGATCAGGTGGAGGTTGCCGGGGCCGGCGCTGCCGACCACGACGGCCAGCTCTCCGGTCGTCGCGGCATCGGCCGCCGCCGCGAACGCGCCCGCCTCCTCGTGCCGCACGTGCACCCAGGCGATGCGTCCGTCCTTGCGCAGGGCGTCGGTGATCCCGTTGAGCGAGTCACCTGGGACGCCGTAGACGCGGCGTACGCCGCTCGCCGCGAGTGTGGCCACGATCTGCTCTGCCACGGTCGACATGATCTCCTCCTCGGAGCCGCAAAACCCGAATATCTCTCTGATATTCGAAACTACGGGCGCAGGCGGTTCATTCCTGCGCCCGACACCCGCGGAGACGCCTCGGCCGATGCCGTACGCTCGGCGTCGCGGCTGGAGAAGGGGGTGTGGGAACCGGTGCGGATCGTCAGTCTGGTCCCCTCGATCACCGAGGCGTTGGCCTCGGTGCGTCCCGACGCGCTCGTCGGCGCCACGGACTGGTGCACCCATCCTGCCGGGCTCGAGGTGACCCGCGTCCGCGGCACCAAGAACCCGAACCTCACCGTGATCCACGACCTCGAGCCGGACCTGGTCATCGCCAACAAGGAGGAGAACCGCGAGCTGGACGTCCGCCGGCTCCGCGAGGCCGGCATCCGGGTCGAGGTCACCGAGATCGAGAGCGTCCCGGAGGCGGTGGCGACCTACGAGCGACTCCTCGACGACGTGCTCGGCTGGGAGCGCCCGGACTGGCTCACCGAGGCCCGCCGGTTGTGGTGCGGACCGCTCCCCCGAGTCAGCCGCCGGGTCGTGGTGCCGATCTGGCGCGACCCGTGGATGGTGGTCGGGTCACGGACGTTCACCGGCGACCTGCTGCGGCGGCTCGGCTGGGAGAACGTCTTCGGCCGACACGAGGACCGCTATCCGCACGTCGACCTGGCCGAGATCGACGAGGCCGGAGCCGATGCCGTGCTGCTGCCCGACGAGCCGTACGTCTTCACAGCAGAGGACGGCCCGGAGGCCTTCTCACGGACGCCGACGGAGCTGGTCAGCGGCCGGCTGATCACCTGGTACGGCCCCAGCCTCCTCGAGGCTCATCGGCTCCACCGCTCGGTCTGAGTGAGCCGGAACAGCAGGGCCAGCGGAGGAACCACGACGAGCCCGGCGATCGCGACGGCGACCAGCAGCGCCTGCAAGGTCGCCTCGGCACCGCCCGCGTCGGCGAGACGGACCTCGTCGACCAGGAGCCACGGGTACTGCCCGACGCCCCAACCGGAGATCACGGTGGCCACCGCGATCAGGGCCGGCAGCCGGGCGAGGGCGAAGCGTCTCTTCCAGACCAGCCACAAGGTGGCCACCCCGGCCAGGAACGAGCAGATGATCAGCGGCGCCGCCTGCCGCTCCAGTCCGTCGGCCAGCGTGGGGGCGTCGATCTCGATCGGGATCAGCGCGACGAAGACGATCAGTCCGGTGGCCAGCCCGACCCCGAGGGTCCGGACCCGGAGGGTCGAGGCCAGAGCCGGCTTCCCGCCACGTACGGCGTCGGCGCAGAGGAACACCCCGGCCAGGAAGGCACAGGTGCCGACCGCGATGATGCCGCCGAAGACCGAGGTCGGGTTCAGCCAGGACGACCAGCGGTCGCCGTAGCCCTCAGCAGGCACCCTGCCGGAGGCGATCGCCCCCGCGACGGTCCCCAGGAAGAACGGCGTGATGATCGACGAGGTCGCGAAGACGACACCGAACGTACGGGCCTGCGACAGCGTCGCGGAGTACTTCCGGAAGGCGAACGAGGCACCGCGGAGCACGATGCCGAGCAGCGCCAGCAGCAACGGCACGATCAAGGTCGTCATCACGGCGGCGAACGACTCCGGGAACGCCGTCCACCACACCACCAGGCAGTAGATCAGCCATACGTGGTTGACCTCCCACACCGGCCCGATGCTGTGGTCGATGAGCGTGCGGACCTCCGCACCCCGACGTGCCCCACCGGCGGTGAGGTCGAAGAAGCCGGACCCGAAGTCGGCTCCGCCGAACAGCGCGTACGCCAGGACGCCGACGAACAGCGCCGCCGCGACGGCCACTTCCAGGCTCATCACCGGGCCTCTTCCGAGATCGCCGCCGGGCCATACGGGCTGGGCAGGTCCTCGCCGCCCTCGCGCCACCGGCGTGCCATCGAGCGCAGCACCAGGACGGCACCGATCGTCAACAGCGTGTAGACCACCAGCATCGTGCCGAAGACCCACCACAGACCCGGGTTGTCCCCGGCGGCATCGACGGTGCGCATGACGTCGTAGACGACCCACGGCTGACGCCCGACCTCGGTGGCGACCCACCCGGACTCGAGCGCGACGACCGCCAGCGGACCGGCGGCAACCGCGAACCAGCAGAACCATCGGGTCTCGAGCAGGTCGTGACCGCGCCAGCGCAGCAGCCAGTAGCCGATGACGGCCAGCATCAGCAGCGACCCGATGCCGATCATCGTCTGGAACGCGAGATGGGTGATGTTGACCGGCGGCACGTCGGAGGCCGGGAAGGTGTCCAGGCCGCGCACGGGCAGGTCGAAGCTGCCACGGGCGATGAAGGAGCCCCAGTTGGGGATCTCGATGAAGTAGCGCGGTTCGCCGTCGATCATCAGCCCGCCCAGGCGCAGCGGTGCCGGCTGCTCGGTGGTCTCGGCCAGCTCGAAGGCGGCCAGCTTCGCCGGTTGAGTCTCACCGAGACGGATCCCGAGGACGTGGCCGACGACGGGCTGCAACACGGCCGCCACCGAGGCGAAGACGAACGGCACCGTGAAGCCGAGCCGGTGATGGGGATCGCGCCGTCCTCGCAGGGCACCGGCGGCGTACACCGCCGACACCACGAAGCCCGCGACCATGAACGCGGCCAGCCACATGTGCAGGAACTGCAGCAACGCACCCTGGTTGAACATCGCCTTCCACGGTTCGACGTCGACCACCTCACCTGCGGCGTTGATCCGGAAGCCGGTGGGCATGTTCATCCAGGCGTTGACCGAGATGACGCAGAAGGTCCCGAAGATCCCGGCGGCGGCCATCGGGACCAGGCAGAGCAGGTGCAGGCGTGGCGACATCCGTCCCCAGCCGTAGAGGTACAGGCCGAGGAAGATCGCCTCGGTGAAGAACGAGAGCCCCTCGAACGCGAACGGCAGTCCGAGGACGTCACCGAACTTCCCCATCAGCCCCGGCCAGAGCAGCCCCATCTCGAAGCTGAGCACGGTGCCGGAGACCGCGCCGATCGCGAAGAGCACCGCTGAGACCTTCGCCCACCGCTTGGCCAGGACGAGCGCCACCTTGTTGCCACGGAGGCCGAGGAGATGGACGACGAAGATCATGCTCGGGAACGCGACACCGAAACAGGCCAGGATGATGTGCCACCCGAGCGAGAAGGCCATCTGCTGTCGCGCCGGTAGGAGCCCGGCGGGCTCCTCGGCTGCAAGGGCGAGCGCTTCGGCGATCACGGTTCGAGCCTACGCACACCGAACCAAACGAGCGCAAGAGGTAGGTCCGCCGGTAAGCGGCTCGGGCCGGGCGCCTCAGTCTCGCGAGGTGAGAACCGCCAGGTCACGTACGGCGTAGCGGTGGTGCTCGGCCTCCTCGGCGAGCACCACCTTGAGGCAGCGGCGTACGGAGTAGTCGGCCTCGGGGTCGTTGCCGACCGGGGTGCGGGTGCAGAGCCGGTCGAGGTCCGCATCGGTGACCGTCGAGACGTAGACGCTCATCGTGCCCATCCGGGCGAGGCGGGGCGCCAGGATCTCCTCCAGCGACGGATCGGCATCGACGGTGAGGCCGGTGCCGGCCTCGTCCGCGCCGGCCGGGCCGAAGCCGAGCGGATGGTAGGGCTCGTCCTCCTCGAGGACCGGGTGGCCGAGCCACTTGTCGCCGGCATAGAGCAGATGGCGCTGGGTCTCGATGAACGACCACTCGTCGTCGACCCGCCGGTGCAGCAGCTCCTCCGGCAGCGCCCGGGCCCGCTCGACCGTCGCCGCCCAGGTCTTCTCGACCGATGCCCAGGCGGCACGGATCTCCTCCGCGGTCTCCGCCTCGCGGGCCAGTGCGCGGTTGGGCTCGATGCGATCGAGCTCGGCCTCGACGTACGCCGTCACGTCGACGTCGTTGACCACGATCCGACCGAAGTCACCGGCGAGATAGACGTCGCTGCCCCAGCAGTCGACGATCTTCAGCCGCTCCTCGAACCAGCAGTCGCGGATCTCCAGACCGCCGATGTCGCTCTGATGGAGCAGCGCGCCGCGGAACTGGTCGGTCTCGGCGTACGTCCTGGTCTGCTCGGAAGGCATACGCCATCGTCGGCCGACCCCGCCCAGCCGTCAACGGACTAAACGGGCCTAGCGGAAAGCGGGCTTCTCCTTGGCCAGAAAGGCACGGACGCCCTCCTTGAAGTCGGCACCGGTGTAGACCTCGCGCAACAGGTCCTCGTCGCCTTCCGGCGAGGCCTCGGCGCGGGCGGCGTACGCAGCGAGCTGGCCCTTGGTGGCCCGTACGGTGACGCCGGAGAGCGGCAGGATGCCCTCGACCAGCGCCTCCACCTCGTCGGCGAGCGAGTCGGTGACGGCGGTCAGGGCGCCGGTGGCGTAGGCCCGGTCGGCGTTGATCAGCCGGGCGGCGAGGAGCATCTCACGCACGACCGGCTCACCGAAGACGGCGGCCGCGCGGTAGACGATGGAGGCCGCGAGCGCGTTGCCGAGCGTCTTCGCGATCGGGTAGCCGAAGCGCGAGTGAGGCGTCGCGACCCGCAGGTCGCAGTGGGTGGCCACCGCGAGCCCTCCCCCGACGCAGACCCCGTCGACCGCGGCGATGGTGACCTGCGGGAGGGCGAAGAGCTTCTCCAGCAGCGAGCGGATCCAGTCCTCGTAGTCCACCGCGTCGCGGGAGAGGAAGTCGGAGATCTCGTTGCCGGCCGCGAACGCCCGCCCGCCGGTCCCGGTCAGCACCAGCACCTTCACCGACTCGTCCGTCGCGAGCTCGTCGCACAGATCGTGCAGCGCCCCGTACATCTCCGCGGTGAAGGCGTTGTGCTTCTGCGGTCGGTTGAAGGTCACCTGTACGACGCCGGGGCGCCGCTCCACTACCAAGTCCTCGCTCACGGGAACCGAGCGTAGGGCACCCCGAGGGGTGCCCTACCGAGGTGTTCATCACACGTGCGGCTTCACCTGCTCGGTGTAGATCTTCTCCAGCGCCGTCTTCAGGCTGTCCATCTCGGTCTGGACGTCCCGGTCCTCGGTGAGGATCGACGCCATGTGGTTGGCCATCTCGAGGTCACCTCCGGGCAGGAAGACGCGGGCGTAGTCCTGCGAGCGGGTGTTGGGGAGCTGGTCGATCGCGACCTGGGCCTGCGGGGTCTTCTTCAGGATCGCGGCGGGGTCGGCGGACTTGCGGATCGGGACGTAGCCGGTCGCCTCGGAGAACTTGATCGCCTGCTCGGGCTCGGTGAGGAACTTGATGAAGGTGCCCGCCGCGAGCTGCCGCTCCGGGCTGATGTCCTTCGGGATGCCGACGCCGGACCCGCCGGTCGGGCAGATCTTCTCCGTCTCCGCCGGCCCGGCGGGCAGCGGGGCGACGCCGACGTCGAACTTCGCGGAGGTGATCGCGGTGATCAGGTCGCCGGTCGAGCCGACGGTGGCGCTGGCGACACCTGCCGCGAAGTCCTGGATCTGGTCGACCCCGGCGACGCCGGCGACCTTGTCCTTGTAGACCCAGTCCTTGAGGAAGGAGAGCGCCTCGACCGACTCGGCGGAGCCACAGGTGATGTCGAAGGACTCCTCCTTCGACCAACCGCCGCCCCAGCCCCACAGATTGTTCTGCAGGGTCCAGCCGGCGTAGCCCGCCAGGGCCGGGAACTGGAAGGCGAACTTCGCGCCGCTGGCCTGGGCGAGCTTGGTCTTCCACTCGCCGAACTCCTCCCAGGTCTGCGGGCCCTGGTCGGACAGTCCGGCCTTCTTCCAGTGGTCCTTGTTGTAGTAGAAGAGCGGCGTCGAGCGCGCCCATGGCACCGCCCAGTGGGCGTCGTCGTAGAGGTAGTCGCCCAGCAGCGAGTCGACGTAGTCGTCGGTGTCGAACTCGAGCGCCTCGAAGAGGGAGTCGAGCGGGATGATCTGGTCGTTCATCTTGTAGCGGAACCACCACACGTCAGACAGGTTGATGATGTCGGGCAGGTCGCCGCCGGTCTGCGCGGTCTGGAACTTCTGCGCGATCTCCTCGTAGTCGGCGCCGGCCGTGACCAGCTTGACCGTGATCTCGGACTGCGAGGCGTTGAAGGCGTTGACGATCTCGGTGCTGACCTTGATCGAGTCACCGGGGTTGGAGGTCCAGAACGTGATCTCCTTGGCCGGCTTCACCCCACTGAAGTCGATCTGCTCGACGGTGCTCGCGCCGCCTCCGCCGCCGCTGGTCGAGGGGCCACCTCCGCAGGCGGAGAGCGCCGCCGCCGAGATACCCAGGGCGCTGAGGCCGAGGAACCGTCGTCGGTCCAGGATCAGGCCCGAGCGATGCAGGTTGGACGAGGTGTTCATGAAGCATCCTTTCCCTGTTGTGCCGACTGTGGGCTGAGAACGTCAGCCTTTGACGCCGCCTTGGGTGAAGCCGTTGACGATGTGTCGCTGCAGGAACGCGAAGACGACGAGGATCGGGAGGAGCACCATCACGGTGCCGGCCATCAGCACTCCGAACGAGCTGGCCGCGGACTCGCTGTTCTGCAGCAGCGTCAGGCCTCGCGGCAGCGTCATCATCTCGGGCTCGGAGATGATGATCAGCGGCCACAGGTAGTCGTTCCACTCGTAGACCACGTTGACCAGCGCCACGGTCGCGATGCTCGGCAGGGCCATCGGCACGACGTGGTGCCACAGCCGCTTCCAGTGGCCAGCGCCGTCGAGGTGGGCCGCCTCGATCACCTCGTAGGGCAGCTGCAGGAAGGCCTGACGGAGCAGGAACGTACCGAAGCCGGTGCCGAGGCCCGGCAGGATCAGGCCCCAGTAGGTGTTCTCGCCGCCGAGGCTGCTGATGAAGACGTAGTTGGGCAGCGCGGTGACCTGCGGCGGCACCATCATCGTGGCGAGCACGCCCCAGAAGAGGTACTTCTTGCCGGGGAACTCGCAGAAGACCAGGCCGTACGCCGTCAGGATGGCGAGCAGCACCTTCAGTCCGGCGCCGACGACCGTGACGATCCCGGAGTTGAGGAAGAGCCGTCCGAAGGGGACCTTCTGCGCGGCCTCGGAGTAGTTCTCGGGCTGCCAGACCTCGGGGAAGACGACGAGGTCGGTGGTCGCCAGGTCGCCCGGCCCCTTGAAGGAGGCCAGGATCATGTAGCCGAGCGGCAGCACGACGACGAGCACTGCGAGCAGCAGCACCAGGTAGTCGCGTACGGTCAGCGGCGTCAGCCGCACCCGGCGTGAGGGAGCGCTCATCGGTAGTGGACCCGCCTCTCCACGACGATCAGCTGGACCAGCGTGAGCACCACGAGGATCGCGAAGAGCACCGTGGACAGCATCGCGGAGTAACCCGCTTGGCTCTGCTCCTTGAAGCCGGTCAAATAGGCGTCGAAGATCAGGGTGCGGGCGCCGCGGCCGAGCTTGTCCATCGCGATCAGCAGATCGAAGGCCTGCAGGCTGTTGAGGATCGTGGTGACCATCAGGAAGAACGTGGTCGGCGACAGCAGAGGCAGGGTCACCGTGAAGAACCGCCGCACCGGCCCGGCCCCGTCGAGGTCGGCAGCCTCCAGCAGGTCGCCCGGGACCGCCTGGAGACCGGCGAGGTAGATGACCGCGGCGTAGCCGAGGTTCTTCCAGACGTAGACGATGATCACCATCGTCAGCGTCCACGGCGGCGAGTTGATCCACTCCGGGCTGTTCAGGCCGATGTCGCGCAGGATCGCGGAGAGGGCGCCGATGTTCGGGTCGAAGATGTAGAGCCAGGCGAGCCCGACACCGTAGCCGGAGAGGATGTAGGGCGCGAAGACCGTGGCCTGCGCGAATCCCGCGCCCGGGAGCCTGCGGTTGAGCGCCAGCGCGACGCCGAGGCCCAGCGCGAGGGTGAGCCCGACGGTGGCGACCGTGAAGATGCCGGTGGTCGTCAGGACCTTCCCGGCCTCACCGGAGGCGAAGAAGTCGCGGTAGTTGCCCAGCCCGACCGGGGTCGCGAACTTCGAGCCCAGTGTCCAGTTGAGCGTCGAGTAGTAGATGTTCTGGAAGAGCGGCCGGTAGATGAAGACCGCGATCAGCGCGACGTTGGGCAGCACGAACGCCAGAAAGATCAGCCACTCCCGTACGCGTCTTCCCGAGAGTGCCTGACGTGGTCGCTTGGTCGTGACGGCCGTCATACCTGGCACGATCGGTGAGTCAAGCGGCTGGGTCGGACCCCGTCAAGAGTAAAACTCTTGGTCTCAAGATTTCGTTACCGGAAACTGATGGTGAACATCATGGGTCCACGAGCCAACGTCCGAGCAACGTGCCGTCCTGCTCGATGAGGGACGCCAGCGACACCGGTACGTTGATGGGCGGCCCGGTCACGATCCGCCGGCCGTCGCCGGCGAGGAGCTTGGGCGTGATCGTGTGGCAGAGCTCGTCGACCAGACCCGCCTCGAGCAGCGACCCGAGGAGGCTCGGCCCGCCCTCGCACAGCACGTGGCGCATGCCCTCGTCGTGGAGCCTGCTCACCAGTGCGGGCAGGTCGACCTCGGAGTCGCCGACGACGTAGACGTTCGACTCGCCGATCTCGTCGCGTGCGGCCGCCAGGCCCGGTGCGTCGGTGACGGTGGCGAGTCGGACCGCGCCGGGCTCGCAGCCGCGCAGACCGTCAGGGACCCGGCCGTGCCGGGAGACGACGACGATCGGCGTGCCCTGGGCCGTATAGGTCTCGGCCGTCGCGGTCCCCGCCCCGACCAGGACCACGTCGGCCAGCTCGCGGAGGAGGTGGAAGACGTCGACGTCGACGGCGTTGTTGACGGTGCCGGAACGGCCATCGGAGCCGGTCGCCGCGCCGTCCAGAGAACTGACCATGTTGGCCCTCAGCCAGGGCAGGCGGGGAGGCGTGTAGACGGCACGCAGGCCCTCGGGAGTCGTCGGGTCACCGTCACCGTGCAGGAGGATCACCCTGCCAACGTTAGGCGCTGGCACCTGCCGCTATCTTCTTCGCATGAGTTGGTTGGTTACCGGAGGCGCGGGCTACATCGGATCGCACGTCGTGCAGGCGCTGCTCGACGCAGGCCTCGAGCCGGTCGTCATCGACGACCTCTCCTCGGGGTTCGCGAAGTTCGTGCCCGACAACGTCTCGTTCGTCGAGGCGACGCTGCTGGACAAGCCCGCCATCGAGCAGGCGATCACCGACAACGGGGTCGAAGGAGTCATCCACCTCGCCGGCTTCAAGTACGCCGGGGTGTCGGTGCAGCGGCCGCTGCACACCTACGCGCAGAACGTCACCGGCACCGCCAACCTCCTCGAGGCGATGGTGGCCACCGGGGTCGACAAGCTGGTCTTCTCCTCCTCCGCCGCGACCTTCGGCACCCCCGACGTCGACCTGGTCACGGAGACCACGCCGACCAACCCGGAGAGCCCCTACGGCGAGTCGAAGCTGATCGGCGAGTGGCTGATCGCCGACGTCGCCCGTGCCGAGGGCCTCGCGCACACCAGCCTGCGCTACTTCAACGTCGTCGGCTCCGGCAGCAAGGACCTCTACGACACCAGCCCCCACAATCTCTTCCCGCTGGTCTTCGACGCGCTGGCGAAGGGCAAGACGCCGCAGATCAACGGCGACGACTACCCGACCCCCGACGGCACCTGCGTACGCGACTACGTGCACGTCGCCGACCTCGCCCACTCCCACGTCGTCGCCGCCAAGCGGCTCGCGGAGGGCAAGGACCTCGAGCCGGTCTACAACCTCGGCTCCGGCGACGGCTCCTCCGTGCGGCAGATCATGGACGCCATCCGCGAGGTGACCGGCATCGACTTCGAGCCGGTCATCAAGCCGCGACGCCCCGGCGACCCCGCTCGCATCGTCGCCACCGGCGAGCTCGCCCGGCGCGACCTCGAGTGGGAGATGCGCCACGACCTGCGCTCCATGGTCGCCACCGCCTGGGAGGCCCGTCAGGCCGCGGGGGCCGACTACCCGAGCTGATCCTTCGTCAAGGCGGTGTCCTGAGCCTGCCGAAGGGTATGCAGCAAAACAAACACATCCCTCGCGGAACTCCGCGAGGGATGTGTGCCTTCGTCGACATACCTCGACGAAGGAACAGGCCAGGATCAGGCCTTCTTGGCAGCCGTCTTCTTCGCCGGGGCCTTCTTGGCGGGCGCCGGCTTCTCGGCCTTCGGAGCCGCAGCCTTCGGCGCCTCGGCCTTGGGGGCCTCGGCCTTGGGAGCCTCAGCCTTGGGAGCCTCGGTGGCCTCGGACTTCTTGAACTTCGCGACGAAGGTCTCGCCGCGGCTGGCGAGCTTGTCGTAGGTGCCGGTGGCGGAGCCGGTGGTCTCGTCGAGCTTGGCCTTGACGGTGGTCTTCAGCTTCTCGGGCAGGACGGTGTACTGCTCCTTGGCGAGAGCCGGCAGGCTCTTCGGGTCGAAGCCGGTCACGGTCGCCTTGGCGGCGGTCGCCTTCTCGGTCGCCTGGGTGCGGTACGCGGTGGCCTTCTCCGTCGCCTTGGTGCGAGCGTCGGTCAGCTTGGTGGTCGCCCCGGTGCGGTAGCCGTCGACCCGCTTCTGCAGGTCGGTGGCGAGGTCCTTGACGGTCTCGTAGGCGAGGTCGGCTACGCCGGCGACGGCGTTGAGGGGCTTGGTGGTCTCAATCTTGGGCAGCGTGGGCATCTGGGTTCTCCTCGTGATGGGATTCTTCGTCGGTTTCATCGGCGGCCGGCGCATCGTCGGTGACACGACTGTTGAGAGCAAGGAACGAGTGGTAGACGTCGAGCAGCGAGTGCTTCTGCCGCTCGGTCAGGTTCGGATCGGCGAGCACCGCGAGTTCCACGGAGCCCCCGACGTTGGAGTCGGGGCTGAGGATCCCGGCACGGACGTAGACCTGCTCCGCCGAGATGCGCAGCGCCTTGGCGATCTGCTGGAGGACCTCAGCCGATGGCTTGCGCAGACCGCGCTCGATCTGACTGAGGTAGGGGTTGGACACGCCTGCTTGGTCGGCGAGCTGGCGCAGCGACATCTCAGCAGAGATCCTCTGCTCCTTCAGATACTCGCCAAGCGTGCCAACCGCACTCGTGACCTTGCTCTTGACCATGACTCCAGTGTGCTAACTATTGCTAGCAATCACAAGGCCTGGGCAACCGAAGTGACACATATCACCTACTAGTTGCCTCGTCAACCGGCGGAAATACGCGTTACCTCCACGCCACGAGGTCGCTAACAGTCCGCTAGCAGGTCACAGCAGAGCGCGGATCTCCCCGACCGGGAGGCCACCCCCGAGGATCGGCGCCTCACCTGTCGCCCGCACGGCGTCGGCGTCGACCCCGTCCAGGTCACCGACTCCGTCGCGCAGCAGCGCGGCAGCCATCACGACCGCGCGCGCCCGGTCGCCGCCGTCGTCAGCCTTCAGCGCCCAGGCCCGGCCGTCGGGCAGGGCGACCGCGTAGACGGCCTCGGCACCCAGCTTGCCGATCAGACCGGGTACGGCGCGGTGCAGCGCGACCTCGTCGCGGGTGGTGCCCGAGACGTACTCGGGGTGGGAGCGCATCGCCTCGGCGACCCGGGCACCCGGTCCGTCGACCGCCGAGGCGATCGTCGAGAACGCCCGGGCGAGCCCGGTCAGCGAGGTCGACAGCGCCGGTGCGCCGCAACCGTCGACGGTGACGTACGCAGCCTCGCCGGTGCACGCCTCGAGCACCTCCTGGATCCCCACCTGCAGCGGGTGCTCGGGATCCAGATAGCCCTCCAGCGGCCAGCCGGCGGCGACGCAGGTGGCGAGCATCGCGGCGTGCTTGCCGGAGCAGTTCATCGCCAGCCGGCTCTTCGCCTCGCCGCGACGGAGCGCCTCCTCACGTGCCTCCGCGCCGAACGGATAGTCCTCGATGTTGCCGAGCGCGGACTCGTCCAGGCCGACGGTGGCCAGGATGCGGCGTACGCCTTCCTGATGGAAGGCCTCCCCCGAGTGGGAGGCACAGGCGAGGGCGAGCAGGTCGGGGGGCAGGTCGAGACCGAGGATCACCATCGCGAGCGCCTGGACCGGCTTGTTCGAGGAGCGCGGGAGGATCGGCGAGTCGACATCGCCGAGCGACCACCCCACGGTGCCATCGGCCTCCAGACAGAGGATGGATCCGTAGTGGTGTCCCTCGACGAAGTCGGAGCGGACGATCTCGGCGAACGGCACGGGTGCTGGCATGGGGGCGAGACTATGTGAGAGTTGCCCCGTGTTCGCCGACCTCCTCACCCAAGACGCGCTCAGCGTGCTCGTGGTCAGCTTCGGCATCGGCATCGTCGTCGGCCTGACCGGTATGGGCGGTGGCGCCCTGATGACACCGGCGCTGATCTTCCTCGGGGTGCCACCGACGACCGCGGTCGCCAACGACCTCGTCGCCGCCTCGGTCAACAAGTCGGTCGGCGCCGCGGTGCACTGGCGTCACGGCTCGCCCAACATCCGGCTGGCGACGTACCTGATCATCGGCTCGGTGCCGTTCGCGTTCCTGGGCACGTTCGTGCACAAGCTGGCGCCGGGCGACACCGACCACTTCCTCAAGATGATCCTCGGCGGTGCGCTGCTGTTCGCGGCGGCGTCCTACATGTTCCGGATGTACCTCCAGCTGCGGCTGGTCACCGGCGGCAACGAGGCTCCCCAGGACGATCCCGACCTGAAGCCGGCGCTCACCATCGTCATCGGCGCGCTCGGCGGCCTCCTGGTCGGCATCACCTCGGTCGGCTCCGGCTCGGTCATCATGATCGCGCTGCTGCTGGTCTACCCGACCCTCTCGGCGGTCAAGCTCGTCGGCACCGACCTGGTCCAGGCGGTCCCGCTCGTGCTCGCCGCCGCCATCGGCCAGGTGATCAACCACGGCGTCGACTGGGCGGTGCTGATCCCGCTCATCCTCGGCGGCACCCCCGGCACGTTCCTCGGCTCCCGGATGGCGCGCTGGGTCTCCCAGTCGGTCATCCGGCGAGGCATCGTCATCATGCTGACGCTCTCGGGCGCCAAGATGCTCGGCGCCGACGCGACGTTCCTGCTGTTCTTGGGCGGCGGGATGCTGCTCCTGGGCCCGCTGCTGTGGGGCTTCATCCGGCAGTCGCGCGGCCTGACCCCCTTCGACAACAACGCCGCCGCCTGGCGGCTGCCCGAGCGCACCGAGAAGTAGTAAGCCCGCTGGTCGAGCCGCCGGAGTCGCTAGGCGGAGGCGTGTCGACCAGCGGGGCGTCAGGCTTTGAGGTAGCGGCGTAGCGCTTCTAGGTGGTCCTCGGGCTCGAAACCGGTGGCGGTGAGCTTGTCGAGGGACATCACCGAGTTGAGCGGCCGCGGGGCGACGCCCTCCTTGCCGGCGAAGTAGGCCTCGGTCGAAGTGGCGCCCACGTCGGCCCCGTCACGCCCCGAAAGGGCGAACACCTCGGCGGCGATGTCGCGCCACGAGCACGGCTCACCGGAGTTGGTGCAGTTGTAGACCCCGTACGCAGCACCGGACCGCAGCAGGTGAGCGGTGGCCGCCGCGAGCGTGTCGGTGAAGGTGAGCCGGCCGATCTGGTCGTCGACCACGGTGGGCGAGACGCCCTTCTCGGCGAGAGCCGCCATGGTGCGTACGAAGTTCTTGCCATCACCCACGACCCAGGAGGTGCGCAGGATGTAGTGGCGGGGCGTGCCGGCGACGGCGATGTCACCGGCGGCCTTGGACTGGGCGTAGACGCCGAGCGGCGAGACGGGCTCGTCCTCGGTGTGCTCGGTCGCGGTGCCGTCGAAGACGTACTCGGTCGAGTAGTGCACCAGGGTCAGCCGGTGCTCGGTCGCGACCCGGGCGAGCAGCGCCGGAGCCGTCGCGTTGGCCGCCCAGGCGGTGCGCCTGCCGTCGGGCGTCTCGGCGACGTCGACGGCGGTGTAGGCGGCGGCGTTGAGGATGAGCTGGTAGTCGGCCCACGGCCAGGCCGCGACCGCCTTCTCGTCGGAGATGTCCAGCTCGTCGAGATCGACGGCGTCCGCATCCGGGAAGACCGACACCAGGGCCCGGCCGAGCTGGCCGTTGGAGCCGATGATCAGCGTCTTCTTCGGCTTCATCGGGGTGACCTCGGCCAGCCGTGGGTTGGCCTTGTCCTTCTCGGAGATCTCGGCGGACTCCAGCGGGATCGGCCACGGGATGGCGGCGGTCTCGTCGGCCAGGTTGAGCGCCGGGTAGGCGAACCCGGGGCGCCAGTGGTCGTTGACCAGGTAGGAGTAGACCGTGAGGTCCTCCAGCGCCTGGTAGGAGTTGCCGACCCCACGCGGCACGAAGACCGCGGTCTCCGGACCGATCTCGACCGAGAAGGTGGTCCCGAACGACGAACCCTCGCGCATGTCCACCCAGGCCGCGAAGACCCGCCCGCAGGCCACGGAGACGAACTTGTCCCACGGCTCGGTGTGGATGCCTCGGGTCGCCCCGCGGGAGGCGTTGAAGGACATGTTGTTCTGCACCGGTCCGAAGTCGGGCAGCCCGAGCGCGATCATCTTCTCGCGCTGCCAGTTCTCCTTGAACCAGCCGCGGGCGTCCCCGTGCACGGGCAGGCGGACGACCAGCAGACCCGGAATCGGCGTCTGCTCAACGGCGAGCTCCGACATTCACTGCCCCTTCGCGGCGTACTTGGCTTCGGTCTCGTGCTTGAGCGGCGACCACCAGGCCTCGTTCTCCTGGTACCAGGCGATCGTCGCGGCCAGGCCCTTGTCGAAGTCCTGGTATTTCGGCTCCCAGCCGAGCTCGTTGCGCAGCTTGCCGGACTCGATGGCGTAGCGGCGGTCGTGGCCGGCGCGGTCGGTGACCCACTCGATGTCGTCCTCGGGCCTGCCGAAGTGGCGCAGGATCGCGCGGACGACCTCGACGTTGGACTTCTCGCCGTCGGCGCCGATCAGGTAGGTCTGCCCGATCCGGCCCTTCTCCAGGATCGTCCAGACCGCCGAGGAGTGGTCGTCGGTGTGGATCCAGTCGCGGACGTTGAGCCCGTCGCCGTAGACGCGCGGCCGCCGACCCTCGATCACCTCGGTGATCTGACGCGGGATGAACTTCTCGACGTGCTGCCAGGGGCCGTAGTTGTTGGAGCAGTTGGAGATCGTCGCGCGCACGCCGAAGGAGCGCACCCAGGCGCGGACGAGGTGGTCGGAGCCGGCCTTGGAGGCCGAGTAGGGCGAGGAGGGCTGGTAGGGGGTATCTTCGGTGAATCGCTTCGGGTCGGAGCCCACCTCGTCGAGCAGAGGGAGGTCGCCGTAGACCTCGTCGGTGGAGACATGGTGGAAACGTACGTCGTGCTTGCGGACCGCCTCGAGCAGCACGAAGGTGCCGACGATGTTGGTCTGGATGAACGGGGCCGGGTCGGAGAGCGAGTTGTCGTTGTGGGACTCGGCCGCGTAGTGCACCACCGCGTCAGACTCCGCGACCAGCGGCTCGACGACGGCAGCGTCGGCGATGTCACCGACCACCAGCTTCACCCGGTCGTCCGGGAGCCCGGCCAGCGACGCCTCCGAGGAGGCATAGGTCAGCTTGTCGAGCACCGTCACGTACGCGTCGGTGTTGGCCACGAGGTGGTGCACGAAGTTGGAGCCGATGAACCCGGCCCCACCAGTCACAAGAATCCGTCTCACCGGCTCATCGTAGGCAGAATTAACCACGCGGTGGTCGCCTCGCCCCGGTGGGTTCCCTAGAACGTGCGGTGAACATCCGTAGGATCAACTGACCATGAAGGGCATCATCCTTGCCGGAGGCACCGGCTCACGTCTGCACCCGATCACTCTCGCGATCAGCAAGCAGCTGATGCCGATCTACGACAAACCGATGATCTACTACCCGCTGACCACGCTGATGCTGGCCGGCATCCGGGACATCCTGGTCATCACCACGCCCCACGAGGCCTCCGGCTTCCACCGCCTCCTCGGTGACGGCAGCCATCTCGGCGTCAACATCAGCTACGCCGAGCAGCCCTCCCCCGACGGTCTCGCCCAGGCGTTCACGATCGGCGCCGACGTCGGCTTCCTCGACGAGTCCGAGGACGGCGTGGGACTCGTGCTGGGCGACAACATCTTCTACGGCCCCGGCCTCGGCACCCAGCTCGCTCGCTTCAAGACCATCCACGGCGGTGCCGTCTTCGGCTACCGCGTCGCCGACCCGCGGGCCTACGGCGTCGTCGAGTTCGACGACTCCTTCAAGGCGATCTCGCTCGAGGAGAAGCCCGAGAAGCCGAAGAGCCCGTACGCCGTCCCCGGCCTCTACTTCTACGACAGCTCGGTCGTCGAGCACGCCCGCAACCTGCGGCCCTCCGCCCGCGGCGAGCTCGAGATCACCGACCTCAACCGGATCTACCTCGAGGCCGGCACCCTCTCGGTCGAGGTGCTCCCCCGCGGCACCGCCTGGCTCGACACCGGCACCCTCGAGGACCTCAACGAGGCCGCCAACTTCATCCGCGCGATCGAGCACCGGCAGGGCACCAAGATCGGCGCCCCCGAAGAGGTCGCCTGGCGCCAGGGCTGGCTCTCCGACGAGGAGCTCTCCGCACTCGCCCAGCCCCTGTTGAAGAGCGGCTACGGGAAGTACCTGCTCGGCCTGCTCGCCAGACCGCTCCCGGACGAGGTCGACGCGGACGACGGCGGGCGCCTCCTCGCCGGGGG
>NZ_JBHVKN010000002.1:0-98072 GCF_042798075.1 Nocardioides sp. NPDC057772 | reverse complement strand
GAGGTGCTCAGGTCGCGCGGGCGCCACCCGGAGATCCAGGTGTCCATGGTCACGACGATGCCGCGCGAGCGAGGAGGTGACCCGGACGACTTTGTCGTCGTGGAGCAGCACCGAGACCAGGCCGTCGTGGCCTGCGGGCAGATCGCCGAACCTCTGCCGCAGCGTGACCACGGTGCCCTCGCCGATGGGCTTGACCAGCACCTTCTCCAGCGACGCGACCTCGGCGGCGGAGAGCCCGAAGAGGTCGTCGTTGTCGGCCAGATAGTCCTGCGCGCGCTCGGTCGGGCTGCCGCGCAGGCCGCTGGCCAGGGCCTTCGCCGGCCCGACCGACGCAGGCGTCCCGAGCGCGTTCCAGCGTACGTCTGTGGGCGCTGCGGCCGCGGCCGAGCGCTGGCGGGCGGTCGGCTTGGCGGTCCCATGGCGTCGATCGGCGTCGTGGTGCTCGGTGACGAGCGGGTCGCTGGGTTGGGCGTGGCGCGGCGCGTTGGCGAGGCCCGGCCCGGCCGCGGTTGCGGTGGTCGCGGTGAACCCGAGAGCGGAGGCCGCAGCCAGTGTGGTGACACCGGCGACGGCGATCCGTCCGTAGGCCCTCCGATGAATACGTGGGGAATCCATCGTCACTCCTGATGTGTGGGGTGGCGAGCGGTTGCTCGCAGCCGCCCAGACCTATCAGGAACTGAGGTCGGAGGAGGGGCGTTCGGCGAGAAAGTTTGCCGTCTCAGACCTCATCCAAGAAGCGGTCCATGACGCGCGCCCCGAACTGGAGCGCATCGACCGGCACCCGCTCGTCCACGCCGTGGAAGAGCGCGGTGAAGTCGAGCTCCTCGGGGAGCCGCAGGGGCGCGAAGCCGTACGTCCTCATCCCGAGCCGCTTGAAGTGCTTGGCGTCGGTGCCGGCGGACATCAGATAGGGAGCGACCAGCGCCTCGGGGTCCTCAGCGATCAGCGAGCGCTCCATCGCGGAGACCAGCGCGCCGTCGTAGGGCGTCTCCCACGGCATCTGGTTCTGGTCGAACTCGATGTCGATCCCCTCGCCGCACAGCTTGCGCAGCGTCTCGAAGAAGTCGTCCTCGAAGCCGGGCAGGAAGCGGCCGTCGACGTGGGCGGTGGCCTCGGTGGGGATGACGTTGACCTTGTAGCCCGCACTGGTCATCGTCGGGTTGGTGACGTTGCGCAGGGTGGCGCCGATCATCCGGGCCGCCGGGCCGAACTCCTCGACCAGCCGCTCGGCGTTCTCCGGGGTCGGCTCCTCCCCCGCGATCTCCCCGACCGCGGCCAGCAGCGTCTGCATCGTCGGGGTCAGCTGCACCGGCCACTCGTGGGCGCCGATACGGGCGATCGCGCCGGAGAGGCGGGTGATCGGGTTGTCGCGGTTGATCATCGAGCCGTGGCCGGCGGTGCCGCGGGCGGTCAGCTTCATCCAGGCCATGCCCTTCTCGGCCGCCTCGATGAGGTAGAGACGACGTCCCTTCACCGTCGTCGAGAAGCCGCCGACCTCGCCGACCGCCTCGGTGCAGTGGGCGAGCAGGTCGGCGTGGTCCTCGACCAGCACGTGGGCACCCTTCATCCCGCCGGCCTCCTCGTCGGCGGTGAACGCGAGCGTGATCGGACGCTCCGGGATCCGGCCGGTGCGCTGGCGCTCGCGGACGACCGCGAGCAGCATCGCGTCGAAGTCCTTCATGTCGACGGCGCCCCGGCCCCAGACGTACCCGTCCTTGATCTCGCCGGAGAACGGGTCGACCTGCCAGTCCTCGGCCGCGGCCGGGACGACATCGAGGTGACCGTGCAGGAGAAGGCCGTCACCGGTCGAGCCGCCCCACTGGGCGACGACCGAGGCCCGGCCCTGCTCGGACTCGTAGATCTCGGAGGAGATGCCGACCTCGTCGAGCTGTGCCGCGACGTACTCGGCCGCCTTCCGCTCCCCCGGTCCCGGGTCGTTGCCGTAGTTGCTGGTGTCGATGCGGATCAGGTCACGGCAGAGGTCGACGACCTCGGTCTCGGCGCTGGTCATACCGCCACCGTATCGACCGGTGTCGACAAACAGCCGCCTGACGTCCACCTATGTGATGGCAAAGGATTTCGTTGTGGTCGGATGCGTGGGTTTCCATGGGCGCATGCAGAAGCGTGCCCTTCTCTCCGCTCACCGCGCCGCCGCGCGTCAGTCGGGGCACCGCGACAACTCCTGGGAGTCGCTTCTGGAGGCCGTCCGGATGGAGGTCGACTACGTCGAGTTCGACGTCCACCGCACCCGCGACGGCGAGTTCGTCCTCCACCACGACGCCCACATCCGCGACCGGATCGGCCGCCGGTTGAGGATCGCGGACAGGACGTACGCAGCGCTGGCGAGGCTCGCGCCGTTCCGCCTGGTGCGCTACCGGGAGGCCCTCGAGCTGCTCGCCGCCCACGGCAAGCACGCCCACATCGACCTCAAGTTCGCCTCTCCGTCGCGCCACCTCGGCCTCCCGCACGAGATCGACGCCGCCGAGATCGCGCTCGAGGTGATGAAGGAGAGCTTCATCGTGACCACGATGGTCGACGAGTCCGTACGCGTCCTGCGCGACTGGGCCGACCTCCGCTCCCCCTCGACCCTCGTCGGCCTCTCCCTCGGCGGCGTCGACTGGCGCCACCACCCGCTCAAGCTGATCCACCTCAAGCTCTCGGAGTTCTTCCCCGAGGGCCGCATCCGCCGCTGCCGCTCCAACCTGGTCGTCGTCGAGCAGCGTCTCGCCGACGTCTGGCTGCTGCGCTGGGCCCACCGCCGCAACATCAAGGTCCTCGTCTGGACCGTCGACAACCCCGGCCGGCTGCGCCGTTTCGTCCACGACAAGCGCGTCTGGATGGTCACCAGCAACCACCCCGCGCGAGCGCTGCTCCCGGCCTGACCTGGGCCGCCGCCCGGAGGGCCACCCCGATTCGGCACCAGGGCCCCCTCCTGATAATGTTCTTCCTGTTGCGCGCGGGTGGCGGAATAGGCAGACGCGCTAGCTTGAGGTGCTAGTCCACGTATTAGTGGGTGGGGGTTCAAGTCCCCCCTCGCGCACAGAGAGAAACCCCAGGGAGACCTGGGGTTTCTCGCATTTCCCGAGACCTCAGGATCGCCTAATAGGGCAGCCGTAGGGCAGATCGGCGCACAGACCTGCTGTTGTGTTGTCTCCGGCAGGATAGCGCTGACTCCCCTTCGACGGCCCGCCCGATCGTCTCTCCGAGCGATGTCACCCTCGCCCGCAGGCTCCGGCAGCCTCCGCCGGGCCCGACGTCAGGGACGCCTGCAAGCGATGGCAAGCAGCAGCGCGAAGCACACATAAGGTCAAGTTGATCGTAGTACGACAATTTCTAAAGTGTCTGGTACGGTCTCTCCGACGGATGCTGAAGTATCGGATCGTCATTATCGTAGGGGGGAACCACATGTCCGAGGACAGACCACCGTTGTTTGGCGACAGGACCGACGAGTTGCGCAAGCTCGTGGTGACAGAGCTGCTCGCGACCCACCGCCGCCACGTAGAGGCACAGAAGGCCTCCGGACAGTCTGGCCAGATCGTCTATGGCGCCATCTGGCATGCGCTGCCCGCGAACGTCGTGCACGCGATCACTGGCCGCTGGCCGAATACGGCGTCGCTCCGGCTGCCCCACGCCGGCTACTCGCTTCCCATCATCGGCGACACGCTCCTGGTGCCTTGGCGTCCGCCACTCGGCGGGGACCCCAACAACACGCCCTTCGTCACCAGCCCGTCACGAGCGGCAATGTTTCACCGGATTCCCGAGTCTGAGCCCACCCTCTTCGACATCGAGCCGGACCCAACGAGCGTCCCCGTTGAGATCGATCCCGACCTGCTGAGGGATATCCAGGCCGCGTCCGGGCAGTACGAGCGTGTCGCGGTCGTGGCAATGGAGTCCGACCCGACACGGGTCTGGCGGATCACCTGGGGCGAAGTGGTCGCCAACGCCGACGGCACCCTGAGGTTCCTCGACCCCGTGGTCATCTACACCGACGATGAGTTCGCCGATACACCGCCCGCGCCGCCACTCACCAAGCCGACCACGGCCGTTCGGGATGACGACTCCTTCAACACCGGAGTGCCTCCGAAGCCGATTATCAGGAAGCGTGAGACAGGCACCGATGATAGGTAGACCGTGACTGCTAACTTGCCACTGACAGCCATCAGCGCCGCGTTCGATCGGGAGCGACTGCGTCAAGCACGTACGCTCGCCGGTCTCAAGAAGAACGAGGTTGCCGAGCGGGTCGGCGTCTCTGCCGCCGCGATAGGCCAGTACGAGTCTGGTGCGGCCAAGCCGAGGCCGGAGCACCTGCCTACGCTGGCCAGGACTCTCGATGTCGACGTGACCTTCTTCGCGGCCGGGCGGCCGCTCTTCGGCATCGACACTGGACACGTCCACTTCCGAAGCCTGCGCTCGATGCGCGCCAGCGACCGGGAGCTAGCGCTGACCACGGTTGAACAGATCCGCGAGCTGGTCCATGTCTTCGAGCGACACGTGGAGTTTCCGGCGGTCGACCTACCAGAAGTCCCCGATAGTTCCACGGCTCCCGAGGCCGCCGCACTGCTGCGTGACCATTGGAATCTCGGGACACGTCCTGTACGCCACCTGGTAGCCACCATGGAGAGCAACGGAGTAGTCGTGGTTGTGACCTCGCAGAACGCAATCGAGCGCGTGGACGCGTTCTCTTGCGAGCTCGAAGGACGCCCAGTCGTGGTCTCCAGTCCTCGCTGGTCAATGGAGGTCTACAAGCACCGATTCACCTGCGCACATGAGCTCGGACACTTGCTCATGCACCATGACCCGAAACCGGGGGACGTCGAGCAGGAGAAGGAGGCCGACGCCTTCGCTGCAGCGTTCCTCACCCCAGCGGTCGAGATGAACAAGGAGTTGCCCGAGCGGGTCGATCTCGACACGCTGGACCGCATCGGTAGGAAGTGGGGCGTTTCGATCGAATCGCTGCTCCTTCGAATGCGCGAGCTGCGCCATGTCTCGGAGCCAACGCTGCGGAGGGCGTTCCAGCGGCTCGCGATGATCAAGGACGTGCGACCTGCCGAGCCGCTGACCGCCTACCCAGGCGAGCAGCCCACGCTTCTACTCCAAGCGCTCGAACTATCAACGGAGGGCTCCCGGGGCATCGCCGACCTCGCAGCTGAGTTGAGCTGGAAACCGCGTCGCATTCGCGATCTGATCGGCATCGAGAGCGCACGGCCCCGGCTATCGGTCGTACGTGACCCCGCGGTGTCCGAGGAGGTTTCGTGAGGCTCAAACCCGGCAGCAGGATACTCGTCGAACAGCCGATCAAAGCACGCGTCGTCAGCTGCCCGATAGCAGCGCGAACCGATGTCGGCGGTAGCCCATATGATGTAACTCGGCGGAGAACCACACCGTTGTAGTACTGGCCTGTCAGCACCTTCCGAGGACGCTGATCCGGTCATCCAACTGAAAATGAAACCGGGACGGGTGCTGGAACACCCGCCCCGGGGAGGCGCTTACGCAACCTAAACCAATCCCAGCGTAGCGCCTCTCCTTAGGTCGGCCTAACACCGGTCCGACTGTCGCTACGTCGTGTCTTCACGACCCGAACGAAGGAGGGCTCGTGAACGAGGCCCAGTACAACCGCTGTCACGTCAGACTCATCGGCCGAAACTGCGAGCACGACCTGTGCTACCTCGTCCGCCGCGGGGTGCCGCCGGAACTGCGGTGCACCCCAGACCAGCCTGCCGGATACGGTACTGGCGGTCGCGGCTGCTGCACCTTGCCTCCGGACATCGATGAGCGAGTGGAGCGCGAGCTCCGCTTCAACTTCCAGGAGGCCAAGCGCCGCGGCTACGTGCTCGTCGCGGCGTGAGTGATGCTCCCGTCTCGACCGCCCCAGGGAGGAGGTGAGACATGGCAAAGAACACGCGACAGACGGGAACAAGGCAGCATCCGCCGCGGCAAAGGTGCTCGCCAGCCCGAAGTCCAGCAAGGCCGCCAAGTCGGCTGCCGCCAGCGCCCTGGCGCAGGCGCCGTCCAAGTCCAAGTCGAAGTGACGTGGTTGGGTAAGGGGTGGGCCCGCGCCTTGGGCCCGCCCCTTCGTCTGTCAACGACGACGAGAATGGCGGAGGACCACGCAGTTCCCGGCGGAGCCGGCTAGAACACGCTCTGTGAAGGATCAGTACAAGACAGACGGCCCTCAGACTGCTGATGGCGTCAACTGGTGGCAGGTCGAGGTCACTCCCGGGACGAAGTCCCAGAAGTTTGGCGGTGAGAAGCGTATCGCGGCGTATCTGAAGTTCAACGTGCCGTTGGGGGCGACGTTCACGATGCGGGATCTGAGAACTGCGATCGCTCCGGCAAAGGGAAGGGCCGAGGATGCTGAACAGTTGAACCGGAGGCTCCGAAACCTACGTCCAGACGGCTGGGTGATCACCAGCTACAAGGATGACCGGTCACTTCCCGCCAACACCTACCGGCTCGACGCGGTCGGCACTCGCGTTTGGCTCGGCGAGCGTATGGAACGAGATGCCATCTCCGCCAAGGTCCGGCGGCAGGTGCTGGAGCGCGACAGCCACGCTTGCCAGGTATGTGGGATCGCCCAAGGCGAAGAGTATGACGAATACCCGGGTCGCTCCGCGCGAATGACCATCGGCCACCGGGTACCGGGGCAGCGGCTCGGCGGTGCGTCCGTCGACGAACTCCAGACCGAGTGCTCCATCTGCAACGAGCCGATCCGTGACGAGCTTCCCGACCCAGAAACCTACGACGAGGTCCTTCCGGAAGTCCGCGGGATGGGGAAGAACGAGCTCACGATCTTGCGGAAGTGGATCGCTGCGGGCAGGCGCGAGCGGAGTCGCACCGAACGCGTGTACGGACGCATCCGTCGCCTCGGCGCCGCCGACCGTCAGAGGATGGCCGACAAGATCACTTCGATCATCGGCGACTGAGCAGAGTTCGCCATGCACTTCCGAGTCAAAAGGTGAGGTCGGAGAAGTACCCCAGACTTGGCTCGTCAAACGTACCGATCACGAGTCCACGGTCAAGGAACCGGTTGAATTCCTCGCAGCTCGTCACTGGCAGCAAGGCGCAGCCATGGCACGCTGCGAGGTTGCACGAGTCCGGGCGGTCTCCGCATTCCGGCGAATCTGTCGGTGGGGTGCCGTATGGTCTTGCCCCGTGGCAAGCTGCACGGATCTGCTCGCGCCGGAGTACGCACGCTGGCAAGCCAGACTCGCGCACGAGTTCTTGGACGGACATGCAGGCCAGCCCGTTGTCATGTTCGTCGACTGCGACGAGCTGCAGCGGCTTGCTGACGACACTGAGGACGGTCCGCGCTCCCTTGCGGCGGCGGTGCGCAGCCTGGTCAATCTCCAGCGGCGCGGCGCCATGTTTCGGCGGGCCTGTCTGGCTGAGAAGCTTTGGCGCCAAGGGCCACGAACCAGCCCGCCCCCGACGCTCCCGATCCTGGCTCTGAGCGTCTTTGCCGCGTCAGAGATGCGGACCGATGCATCTGGAGCGCGTCACAACTACTACACCCGGCTCGCCCGGGCCTTTCTTCCGGACGGCGCCGACCACGAGGTCGAAGACCTGCGACTCGTTCTGCGTCAGCAAGGATCGCTCGATCTCACCACGCTCTGGCAGGGCTTCGACGCCTGGCTGTCCGAGCGGGCCGGGGCGTTCGGTACGTCGACGATTCGCGAGGATCCCGATCTACGGCGGATCGGTTACCCGCTTTCACAGACCCTTGTTCGCCGCAGCGACCGTGCAGTCCTCACACGGTTCTTTGATCGGATGAACCTCACCCGTGCTGGCGTGCCGGGTCCCGACGCACTTCTGAGCCTCCTCAAGGTCTGGACGCACCGTCGCTCACGCGGGTTCAGCGAGCGCTTCGTCGAGGCGCTCGACGAGCCCGCCATGCACGTGTATCTGAAACCTCTCATCCATGGGCTGGCTGTCGCGTGGGACGGCAAGGTGGTGACCCCTGAGGGTCTCCGGCGACTGGAGATCCGCCTCGCGATGGATCTTGACCAAGGTAAGGCGTGGTGGGTCGTCCCGGCGGTCGCCGACCTGCCTGGCGACATCGTCGATGGCCGTGTCGACGGCACGCCGTTCACAGCTCTCCTCACTCCTGATGATCATTCATCGTTGTATGCGGCTGACGGCCTTCCTCCGGTCACGCCCATCGCGCTCCAGCACGGTTTTTCAGCGCGAGGCAGTTCATGCGTTGCGGAGTACCAGCCGAGCAAGTTTCTCGCATTCATCGAGAGTGCCCACGCTGGCGGCTGGATGTCGGTCGATGCGCTAGAGGCGTACGAGGAGCATGTCGTCGCAGTCACCACCGATTTCGCGTCCGCCGTCGAACAAGCCCTCGGCACGGCGGCTGACACCGGTTGGCGGAAGGTGGCCGACGCGATCGCGAACGACATCCTGAGCGGCTATGCCATCTACTTCCGGGTGACGTTCTCCGATCGTGACGCGCTCACAGCCGCGATCCGGAAGTTGCCCGGTGCGGCGGCCGGGCAGATCCGCCTCGGAACGACGGTCCGACCACGGCTCGTCAACGGCCTCCCGCTGTTCAAGAGCCTGAGTCGCAACACCTATCTGGCCGGTGGAGAACCCGATCTGGAACTGCCTGTCGGCACTGAGCCACGAACCGTTGACGTCGTACTGGATGGGTCACCACCCCAGGGCATTCGCGCCTCGATGTTTCCGTTCCCGTTCGCACGACTCGGTCCGTACGAGCCTGGGACACACACCATTGAGGCCGACGGGGAAACACTCCCCTTCCACGTCAGCCCGGGACCGGACGCCGACTGGAATCCTCCGGGTCTCGGCAGCTTGGCCTGGGTCGACGACCAGATCCGCGAGGTGACCGGCGACGCCGATATCTGCGGGGCGACGACCGCCGCCACGGACTCCGCGAGCAAGACGATCTTGGCGCGGCGAGGCGCACTCGAGAACTGGGTCGTCGATCACCGCGGCCACGTCACCAAGCTGGCAGAGCCGCCCGTCCCGACCTGCCTGGAGCACGCATCGTTCATGTGCTTCGACGTGTCGCCCGACCGCGGCGCGTGGCTGCTGCAACGACGAACGACCGGCTGGCAGGCCGTCCGCCTGCGCGTTGCCGAGCCCGCCTTCCGCGAGCTGACGGACGTGGACCGTCACGTCGGTCTGACCGCCGCTCACAACGTTCGGCTGGATGACCCGATCTGGAAACTCTACGTCGCCGCCTGGGAGCGCCACCAGTGAAGTCCGATCTACTCCTGACCTGGATGAGCGAAACCGGCTCTGGCGACGTCCGTGACCTGCGTCAGCGGATTGCTTGGGCCGCGCGCTCCGCCGACCTGAACCCTAAACCATACGAGACCGGCCGTTGGCTGCGTGACATATCGGCCCTGGGCCACGCCGAGATCGATTGGCAGAACGGACGATGGGCCGTTGCGCCGGCGGCCGCGGTCCTCATTCCGCAGTCGGGTGGTACGGCCGTATTGGCCGGAGCCCGCCGGACCGGACTCGTCGACCGGCTCGAAGGCTGCGACGACCTTGCGGTGCACATCGAAGAACAGCCGTCTGCGTTCGGGCAGGCATTGCCACCACCGCCATCCATCTACGTCCAGGCCGAGTCGCTTCCTCAGCTCATCGCAGCGCTCGAGGCCCTCGGCGTCAACTATGCAGGCGCAGCTGCCCGACGCATCGCGCAGGGACTACGGCGAATCGATCTGGGTACGCCCGCAGCCCCACCCGCCTGGAGCGATGATGTCGAACACCTGCTCCCGCACAGCGATGACCTGCGCTTCGTGACCGGCCTGCCGCACGGCGACGGGCTGTGCCGTATGACCGTCCAGGGACGCCCCAGCTACAGCTACCGCCGCGGTGACAGCTGGTTCCGGACGGACCACGCCACCGGGATCTTGTACGCTCTCGCAGCCCTGAAGATCGGCGTCATCCGGTGGCGGCGTGACCGCGTCAGCGACGGTGAAGAGATCGGGACCGTCTTCGTCGACCAGGGCGCTCCGCTGCCGCCGCTTCAGGCCCGTGCACTCGTGCTCTGCAGTGGCTTGCCAACGAAGTTCGGACAGACCGCCAGAACAGCCATATATTCGAATGTGCCCCAAGAGGTGGCCGAGCAAGTGGGAGAGTCCGTGCGCCAGAAAGTGACCCAGATCGCATGAATCGGCTCGGAGGTATCAGTGGTTGCAACTGAACTCGAGGGTCACGGCCTCGATGTCATCGGCACCTTCAACAGGCTCCGTCAGGCGTACTTCCGCTATTACGACACACCATTCGGGCTGGATGACAGGCGTCTACAAGACGAACGCCGCGACTTGTTGGACATCGACAAGGGCACGTACCGCCTGCCACTGGTCGAACTTCGTCCCGAGTACGCTGCCGCACCGCGCAGCCTGGCCGAGTCCGTGGCTGAATGCGGCGCCCCTCCCGAGCTGGCCGACTTCGCGGCCTGCGGCCTCATCCCGCCCAACCGTCCGCTCTATCTCCACCAGGAGCACGCGCTCAAGGCCGGAATGACCGCCGGCACGAACATGATCGTGACGGCTGGCACCGGGTCCGGCAAGACGGAGTCTTTCCTGCTGCCGGTGCTTGGCTCGCTCCTTGAGGAGTCAAAGTCGTGGACGGGCGGACCGGCAGGGGTCGACCCCTGGTGGCGCCAATCGGGCGCACCGTTCGCATCGCAGCGTGCCGGTGAGTCCGGTAGGCCCGCCGCGGTCCGGGCACTGGTTCTCTACCCAATGAACGCACTTGTCGATGACCAGCTCATGCGTATGCGCCACGCGCTCGACAGCGATGCTGTCCACGAGTGGCTGAAGGCCAATCGGCACGGCCACCGGTTCTACTTTGGCCGCTACACGGGCGCGACGCCGGTCACCGGTAGCCGCGAAACCGACTCAGCCGTCGCGCGACTGCGCGCCGAGCTGTCGGCAACCGAACAGCGTGGCAAGCGCGCAATCCAGGTCGCACAGCAGACCGGCCGGGACGACATTCAGTACTTCGTTCCGCGCCTTGATGGCGCCGAGATGCGGTCGCGCTGGGACATGGCCGATGCGCCGCCTGACGTACTCGTTACCAACTACTCGATGCTCAACGTCATGCTCCTTCGCGAGCGCGATGGACACTACTTCGATTCGACGCGCGCCTGGCTCAAGGCGAACCCGGAACATCGCTTTACGCTTGTGGTCGACGAGCTGCACATGTACCGCGGTACGGCAGGCACCGAGGTCGCCTACCTGCTCCGCAACCTCAAGCAGCGCCTGGGCCTTGATGAACACCCTGAGCAGCTGCGGATCCTCGCCGCATCTGCATCGATCGACGCCGAGCGCGACCAGCAGTACCTCGAAGAGTTCTTCGGTGTGGACGCCAGCTCGTTCGAGTTCGTTGATGGCGTGCTGAACATGCCCACGTCGGCGCCGACCGCGACCGCCGAGCACGCCAAGGCCATCCTGGCGTCAGATTTCACGGAAACCGCCCAATACGTCCGCGACCAGAAGCTCACCGACACGCTTCGCCGTGGCTTCATCGAGAAGCGCGATGACGGCACCGAGCCCACGATCGCGAAGACCCTGGCGGACCTGGCATCCGCTGTCTTCGCAGACGCGGAAGCCGAGGACCGCGAGCCTGCGCTCCAGCAGATGCTGTCTGCGATCGCAGCCGATTCGGTCGACACCGATCCGAAGCTCCGAGCCCACTACTTTTTCCGCAACGTCCCCGGGGTTTGGGCCTGTACCGACCCCGACTGCAAGGCTGCTCCGCGCGTGGATGGCGAGCCACGGCCGGTCGGGCGCCTGTACCGAGAGCCGGTCACACGCTGTAAGTGCGGCGCGCGGGTCTTGGAGTTGCTCTACTGCCAGAACTGCGGCGATGTCATGCTCGGCGGCTTCACCCCCGAGGGCGCGACGCAGAGGAATCGAGTCGACACACTCCTCCTGGCGGACGTCCCCGAGCTGACCAAACTGCCCGACCAGGTGCAGTTGCAACGCACCGCTGCCAACTACCTCGTCTATTGGCCGAACGCGGCGGCCAACCTCGACGCTGTCGAGAAGTCCAGTTGGACTCGTGACCACCAACGCGTCGAGTACGAGTTCAGGCGGAGCACACTGAACCCGGCAACAGGTGGGCTCAAGAACTCGGGGCCCAGTGGCGGGCATACAGGCTGGTCGTTCCATGCGGTCGTGCCGAGGGCCAAGCAGGAGAAGCGGAAGCCGACGACCGTCGGTCCGTTCCCGACCCAGTGTCCCAACTGCGGTGATGACTGGGAGATCCAGTACGGCAAGGGCGGCAAGCGACTGCCGCACACGGATCCTGCGACGCAGCGCTCGCCTATCCGCGGGATGCGTACCGGTTTCGAGAAGATCAATCAGGTTCTCACCACCGAGCTGGCGACCGATCTGTTCGGCGAAGACCGCAAGGTCATCATGTTCACCGACAGCCGACAGGACGCCGCCAAGCTGTCGTCCGGCCTGGGTCTCCGCCACTACCAAGACCTGCTGCGCCTACTGCTCCACGAGCAAATGCAGGCACACGGCGACGCTATCGCCGATGTCGCGCTTGCCCGAGCGCACTATGTCGACAACGAGAAGACCGAGGACTCGTGGGCGGCGATCGAGCGACTCGAACAGCGTGACGCGAACGCCTTCCAGCAACTCCACCGGATCTGGGAGGGCCGCCCAGGCACCAGCAAGGACGACGAGCCCGGCCTGGTGGCGCGTCTCGGCAAGGGTCCGACGATCGAGGCCTCAACCGGCGTCATCGCGGCGAGGCTCCTGAGCCTAGGACTCAACCCCGGCGGACCGCACGCAAGCCTCGAAGAAACCTCGAACGAGCGGAAGTGGACGAGCCTCTACGACTGGGGCACCACACCGCCGAGCCTGCGCGCCAATCTCTCCACCGAGCAGGAGGCCCTACTCGCGGACATCAACAACTCACTCCTGCAGGAGATCCTCGAGGGCCTGTTCTCGGGTGCCAGGCGTGACTTCGAGTCGCTCGGCTTGGGTTGGCTGGCGCTCGACGACGATGACGACTCGATCGACATCCCCGCGACGAAGGATCTCGCCTACGTGCGGGCAAGTCTGCGCGTTCTCGCCGACGCCCGTCGCTTCGACCGGCTGCGCGCTCGTCGCGACGACCCGCCTCGACAGCTGCGCAACTTCTGGCGGGCGATCGAGAAGGCCGGCGGACCGGGCGAGCAAGAGCTAGCGACGATGTTTGCCGCCCGCTGCGGCACCGCGGTCAAGGACTTCCTGATCGACCCATCGCGAGTTGTGCTGCGAAAGGGCGGCGAGGTCGGATGGGTGTGCGGCACCTGCGGACGGCAGCACCTCAACCGCGGCTGCGGATACTGCACGCGCTGCTATCGAACCTTGCCGGAGACTGGCGTCCCACTCGATCTTGAAAACGACTACTACGGCCGGAAGGCGACACGGCAGGCGGGCCGTTTCCGGCTCAATTGTGAAGAGCTGACGGGCCAGACTGACCGTATCGATGCGCAGGCGAGACAGGCGCGCTTCCAGGGTGTCTTCCTCGACTCGGGACCGAACGCCGAAATTGAAGTCGCCGACGGTATCGACCTGCTGAGCGTCACCACCACGATGGAAGCCGGCGTCGACATCGGAGCGCTGTCGGCCGTCGTACTGGGCAACATGCCGCCAACGAGGTTCAACTACCAGCAGCGCGTCGGCCGGGCCGGGCGCCGCGGCAATCCGGTCGCTGTCGCGCTAACCGTCTGCCGCGGACGGAGCCACGACGAGTACTACTTCGACGAGCCTGAGCGCATCACCAACGACCCAACGCCAGAGCCATACCTCGCCGTCGACCGGCGCGAGATCCTCGAACGCTCGGTGCGGGCTGAGGTGTTGCGGCTCGCCATGCCCGTCGTGGCGGCAAAGATCATCAGTGCAGGTGGCGAGTTCTACCCTACGAACAACGTTCACGGCGCGTTCGGACTGGTGAATGACTGGGCGGCCGCCAAGCCGCACCTGGTCGACTGGCTCGCCCACAACCAGCAAACGGTTCAGCGGGTGGCGGTCGCGCTGTCCAACCGCACGCCGCTCGCATCGGATGCCATCGCGCTGGCAGCGACGTGTGCTGCGGAACTCCCCGGGCGCATAGATGCTGCTACCGCCGAGGGCGCCGTCGGCCATGAGGAACTCAGTCAGCGACTGGCCGAGTTCGGCGTCCTGCCAATGTTCGGGTTCCCGACGAGCGTCCGCTACCTGTACCTGGAGCGGCCGCACCGGTCGTACCCGTGGCCGCCCGCAAACGTCATCGACCGCGACCTAGCGATGGCGGTCAGTCAGTTCGCACCGATGAGCGAACTGGTCCGCGACCGCCGGGTCCACACGTCAATCGGGGTCGCGGCGTTCGAGCCCTACGGGCGGCCGCCGCGTCACCCATCCACCGACGCACTCGGACACGACCGGACTATCTACCTCTGCCGCTCGTGCTCATATCTGTCGGACGAGGACCTCGGCGACATCGAACTCTGCCCACAGTGCGGCAACGGTCCTGACGGCTTCTCAAAGATGCCGCTCCGCGAGCCGCTGGGCTTCCGGGCCGCTCGACCGCGTGACTTTGACGGGAACTTCTCGTGGTCGCCGCGGTCGATCACCGCTCGAGCGCTCGCCGATCTAGGATCCCTCCAGCTGGCTGATCTCGATGCCGCCAGGGCGTTCTCTGGGCCGGGCAAGCGGTTCATCATCAACGACAACGCAGGCAAGCTGTTCCAGTTCAAGGCGGCCGCACCTGGGGGACCCGATTGGGACGGCTACGTCGCGGTGGAGGCGGTCGAGAAGGAACTCCTCCCAGCCATTGCCGTCACGGGAGACCCCTTCGACGTCGCTCTGGGGGCTATCCAACCGACTGACTTCCTATTCCTTGGCCCTAAGAAGGCGGTCATCGCAGACCAGGGCTTGCGACTGAACTTCACAACCACGTTCCAGCCGTACGGCGCACCCGATGTCAACGACGGCCGTCGCGCCGCGTGGTACTCGCTTGCCTTCCTGATTCGCAAGGTCGCCGCCTCCAAGCTCGATATCGAGCCGCTGGAGCTGGTTGCCGGGATCTTCGCTGGTCTGGCCGACGGCGATCCAGCGCCATACGCGTTCATCGCCGACACACTGGAGAACGGCGCCGGGTTCTCGACCCACCTTGGACGCGACGAGGTACTACCGACGCTGCTCGACGACGCCACGAAGTACCTCACGCACCTGGCCGACCCGGATCACGCCGATGAGTGCTTGGCCTCGTGTTACCGCTGCCTGCGTGACTACGGGAACATGTCGTACCACGCACTTCTCGACTGGCGACTGGCCAGAGACCTGCTCCAGGTACTCCAGGAGGGTCAGCTAGCTGTCGATGTCGGTCTACTACACAGCGCTGCCGAAGCGTGGGCGAACGGATACACCGCCGAACCCATTTCCGGCATCCCTGGCGCGGTCAAGTTCCGGCATCCCCAGCTCGGCGACCACATTCTGATCGTCCGTCACCCGCTGGAAGCCTCGGAGGCGAGCTTCACTGCCGAACGGTTGGCGGAAGCGACAGCGCTCGCGGAGATCGCGGTGCCGAACGCGCCGGTCATCTACGTCGACGGCCTGACTCTGGACCGCGACCCCGGCCGTGTGTTCCAGCTGTGCGAGACGGTCCTCCCGCGATCGTGACTGACGTCGAGCACGTTCCGAAGGAGTGGCTCTCACCTACCCGCGCCTGGCGCATGATCCAGTGCCCGGCGTCGGTCCGCCCGCTCGTTGGTGGAGCCACGAGTCCGACCGACCTGGCCGATACATCTGACGTGAACGCAGGCACCCTTGCACATAGAGCTCTGGAGAGATGGATTCGCAGTGGCGGGTACCACGACACCGACCCGGTTGGCGCGCTGAAGCACGCCGTCAGCACGTGCGTGGCCGAGTTGCCGGGCGACCTCCCACCCGGTTGGACGCTGGCACGGGCGCGTCTGATCGCACGCGGGCCTGCGGTCGTTGAATTGATCGGCACACGCGCGCCTGAGCAGATCGTCTCCGAGGCGGAACTCTGGGAACCGCACCTCCGGCTACGCGGCAAGCCAGACCTCATCCTGCTTGGTGAAGAAATCGTTCTGCTCGATCTCAAGACGCAGACGTTCCTAGATGATGACCTTCCCGAATCGATCAAGTTCCAGCTCGCCGTCTACGCCCACCTCGTCGAGCACACCTTCGGCTCACGCCCGGATCGTGCCGAGGTCTTCTCGCTGAGTCGGGGCAGGGTCCTAGTGCCGATCACCGACGCCGAGATAGACGCCGCACTGACCGCGATCGAGACCGCCCGACAACTCGACCGCGAGATCGCTCAACCAAGTCTTGAGGTATGCCGCTACTGTGATCGTCGCTGCGAATGTGAGCCCCACTGGCACGCAGCTGCTGAATGGCCCGACGCAGATTGTCTTGAGGGGATCGCCGAGCGCATCGAGGTTGCAACCAATGGAGTTGCTGCTGTCCGCGTACTCACGGAGCAGGGACCGACCTGGGTCAGCAAGATCCCGGCCGACCTGCTGACAGGCCAGCCGGGCGAGGCGATACGACTCGTACGCATTCGCCCTATCAAGACCGGGGACAGTGACGCCCCTACTGGATGGCGGTTCGGACCCGCTGGCGCGCTGCAGACCACGTCCGCGAGCTCGCGCCACTGAGCCGACCGTGCATTGTGGTCGTAGTCACGGTGGATCGCAGTCCATGACCTGTCTGCGCAAGAAGTCCCCGACCGCGTTGCCGAGGCTGTCACACGAGACGTTCTACCTGGTCACCAGGCTGTCCCGCGAACAAGCCCGTGTCGACCACGCCCCCGTACTTCCGAGTCGTTTGCGACCGATCAGTAGCATGCAATGGTGGCGGAACGCTGGGTGCCGACTGACGCAAGCCCGAGCCTGTCGGGACGGAGGAGCACAAACACAGGCCCGGAGATGGCTCTGCGCAGGGCTCTACACGCACTGGGGGTTCGGTTTCGCCTACACCGTCGCCTCGCCCCCGCATGCACGCCAGACATCGTTCTGCCCGGCCGCCGCGTCGCCGTGTGGGTCGATGGCTGTTACTGGCACTCGTGTCCTGAACATGGCCGCACAAAGCCGTTCACCGGCCCGAACTCGGAGATGTGGCGGGCCAAGATGGAACGAACTCGGGACCGGGACGCACGTGCGGTCGAGACCGCAGAGGCACTCGGGTGGGCGGTCGTTCGGATCTGGGAGCACGACATCCGACACGATGCGGTCTCCGCAGCCAGGCTTGTTCTTGCTGCCTCAAGCGCGGACCAAACGCACACAGCCAGCAGCGATACCGGCGGCTCAGGTACTCCAGCCGCTTACCAAGGCGGGAGACATCCCCGGTGATCAGCGATCATGCAGCGGAGCATGCAGTTCTCCCATTATCGTCAGCGCCCGTGAGCGATGAACCATTGCCCGGGCTCTCGCCGGAGAGTGTTGATCCTGGCGTGACCGAAGTCGTTGCCGATCTGCGGCGGCGCGACCCCGACGGGACGAAGATGGCAAAGGTCTTCCGGGCGACCTTCGATCAGCTCTACGACGGCCAGCGGACTGGGCGGTACCGGGTCGACCAGCTCTTCAAGACCGAGAAGACCCACTTCGGCACCCTCATCGAGATCAATCTCCAGCGTGAGCTCCGGTTCAACGACGGCGTGGTCCTCGACTTCGAGATCGCCGGTCATGAGGTCGACTGCAAGTACTCACACACTGGACAGTGGATGCTCCCAGTCGAGAGCTTCAACCAGATCGTTCTCGTAACCCAAGCAGACGACCGCACAGCAACGTGGTCGGCTGGCGTCGTCAGGGTGACCGAAGTGAATCGTCGGCAGAGCGAAAACCGTGACAAGAAGACCGGGCTCAACGCCTACGGTCGTAGCCAGATCGACTGGGTGTTCAAAGACGCAGCCATGCAGCCGAACGCGCTTCTGCAGATGAGCCCGGCCACGGTCTCCCAGATCATGTCCGCACGCAGTGGCCAGGCCCGGATCAACGAGCTTCTGCGCCGAGCCACCAATCGGCGCATCTCGCGCAACATCATCGCGACCGTCGCGCAGCAGGACGACTATATGAAGCGGGTACGCGACAACGGCGGCGCCCGAAGCGCGCTCCGCCCCGAGGGCTTTCTCATCCTTGGCGGTGACTACTCCATTCAGCGCAACATCGCGTCCGCACTCGGCACCGTGGTTCCCGAGCCGGGCGAGGTAGTCAGCGTGCGGGTTGAGCCCTCGTTACCGGAGATCGGCGTCGAGATCGCGGGCGAGTGGTGGCAGGCCGTGCCTGACAACAGGCCAACTACACGGCCAGCGCCAGTGGTGCCGCGATGACCGATCAGGCTTCAAGGCCCAACAGCGAAGCGGCCGTCAACTACCAACTCCGGAGGACCACCAACGAGAGTACCCGACGGCGGACGAGAGCGCCCCGCCATCAGCTGATCGTCGACCTCGCCTTCTCGAAGGCGAGGTGTCGGAGATGGTCCTCTTGCCCAATGAAGCCTTTGAACTCCCCTAGAACATAGGTGCGCTCGTCCCCCTCGCCGTCTTCTTTGATCTGGAAGTCTCGCGAGAGCCGGCCGAGACGCTGTTCGACCTCGCGGGCATCCACAGCTCCGCGCGACAGTCGGACAATCTGGCGCGTGGTCAGCGGCTTGGTGGCGCCCTTCAATGCGACGTAGACGGGATCATGCATCACCTCAACCACGGTTTCGCCGAGGTCGCGAGGCGTGCCCTCGTGCTTGAGTGCTGCGGCAATGGCGTCGCCAACCGCACGAGCGACCGGCGGCGGGAAAGCGTTGCCAATCTGGCGGTAGCGGCTGGTCTTGCGGCCGGTGAACTCCCACCGGTATTCGTCGCTCCCGTGCCACCCCTGGATCCGTGCGACCATTTCTGTCGTCAGTTTGGGAACGAAGTTCTCGGGGTAATCAGCCTTCGGCGGCTCATCCGCGACACCCATTGCGTCCACACCAAGTTCAGCCCACGCTCGCTTTGCTCGTGTTGGCCCGAGGTCTGCACCGCCGTGTTTCTTGGAGCCGCCCACGATGGTTGGGGCAATGCCGTTCGCGCGCTTCGCCCATGCATCGGCACCCTGCCAGCCCCCTTGCGCCATCAGATCGCGGAGCGCCGTACCGACCGTCCCCGTGTAGGGCGTTGGCTCAGGCCAGTCGAAGTACCGAGAGTCCTCTTCGCGAAGACCAACCAGAATGAACCTCGGCCGAAGCTGCGCCACACCAAAGTCTCGAGCCTCAAGCAGCTTCCAGTCGGACCAGTAACCCAGTTCGGCTAGCCGATCCTTAACGTGCTGCCGGTACGCGGCGAAGCGCGGCATCGACAGGCCTCGGACGTTTTCCAGCAGCACAGCGCGAGGTTGCATGCGGCCCACAAGCTCAACAGCCCACGCGAAGAGGTCTCTCTCGTCGCTTGCACCCAACTGTTTGCCGGCGATCGAGAACGGCGGGCACGGCACGCCACCGGCCAACAGATCGAGGCCCTCGGCGTACTCCATCGGTTCCCACACGGAGGGATCAGCTACGTCGCCAACAGCAACTTCCCAGTTCCGGTTTGCCTTGAGGGTTGCGGCAGCGTTCTCATCGAGCTCAACAGCCAAACGGTGCTCGAAGCCAGCCAGTTCGAGCCCAAGGGACTGCCCCCCGGCGCCTGCACAGATCTCAACAACCGTTAGATCGCCCATAGCAACACCTCGCATACCTCAACTTACTGTGATGATCAGTTCGATCCGGGGCGCCACACCAAGCGGACCCCGAAAGGGTAATAGACCGACGAGTCGGCAGTCGCGTCGGCAGGCACCTCCCCGCCAGGCGCCGAGACTCGTGTTCTATATTCGAACACATGTTCACATTGGTCAAGCGCTCACCGTACCTGGCAACACCAAACCTCTGACTGCGCCAACGCCCTTTAGCTGCCCTCGAGATCCCCCGTCGGCCTGATCCTCCTATGGACGCGAGGGGGCAAGCATCCCCGATTGACTAGCCAGCTTCACCGATCCATGTCCAGCCGGTTAAGTCGTACAGCGCGGTGCCGTCGGGTAACTCGCCTACTCGGGGGAACTCTTCAGCGGGCTCGTCATCGTCAGGGCGGGAGGAGACAAGCGTGTCACCGACCTCCGTCACGTAGCCCCAGATGCCGTTCGGATCGTTCACCCGCCAAGAGTCAAGGAATTCGCCGAATGCCCGAGCGGTGGCAATAGGACGTAGCCAACCGTTCCAACGGTCAGGCAGGACATGGTCGGCATCGAGCGCCAACTCGGGGATGATGTTTTCAGGCGCGCTATCGAGGTAGACGTACATGTCGTCCGCAACTCCGATCTTTGACTCAGATGCTGGCGCGTCGTCGGTCTGCGGGGCCTGCGACGGCCGCTCTCGCCCACCGTAGCGGTACGACGAGCGCAAGGGCTGCAAATTTGCAGGCGTCCAGGTAGGCGACAAGGACTGCCACGTACAGCCACTCCGTCGCGCCACGGTCGACGAGGCCGACGACCAGCCACGCCGCGCATAGGTACGTCGGAACCGCGACCACCGCAGACGGAATGACCCACTTGAGTCCCCGTGGACCACGGAGGTAGGCGACGGCAATGTTGGACGGAGCGCACGCCTTGACGTAGCCGTGGAGGGTGGCGACAGTGCGCCAGACAAGCAGCAAGAGGATCGTGAGCATGGGTCGGCCTCCGGTCGGGGCAGGGGTTTCGCTCCACGATCCACGCGCTCCGTAACCGACGTCGTGGCCTGTGGATAAACGTCCACTGAGGCGGCTATCTGGGGACTGGGTGCGACGACACCGCGGACGGCGTTCGGGCTGCTGGCTGGGTAGAGGCGAGGCTTGTCGCTCGACGCTGGGCCGCGAGGGCGTGGGTCCGGTCAGCTCGCTCTGCTTCGCTTCGGGCGCCGGGTCCCAGCGGGAGGTCACTGGCGATCTGGTAGCGGTCGCGGTACGCGGCGATCGTTGCGACCGCGGCAATCCAGTTGCGGCGCGCTACCGGGGATGCTGGCGGCTCTCCGAGTCGGCGGATCCACACTGGACCATCAACCGTTGCTGACTCGGCGAGCGCGCTGGCGCGTGCTTCGATGAGGTTCTTGCGCTCGTCGAGCGCTTCGCGCATCGCCGTAGGCATGAAGCCCGTGGCTTCGGGGATCATGCCAGCAATATGGCGCTGGGGTAAGGAAGCAGATGCTCGACGTGCTGGTTTCGAACTTGCTGCCATGCGGAGCCGGTGTTGGATGACGGCGCCGATGTCGTCCGCGTCGGCCAGGTCGCGTCGAGCGACTATTCGTGGAAGTAGCCGCTCGATGCTGTGTCCGCTGGCTTCGGCTCGGCGTAGTGCCGCCGCCAGCGGACCGAAAGCGTCACTCGCGATGACGTCTTCGGCTTGGGATTCGGATAGCCCGGAGCGGCGGACGAGGTCGGCCCAGCGGTCGCGTTGGGCGATGGCGGCGATGGTGTCGTACTCGGCTGCGAGCTGGGCGATGGAACTCCAGGTCTCGTGTTCGGCGGTGATGGCCTGGTGGGCGGAGAGCTCGGCGCCGGAGTGTTGGAGCACACCGCAGAGCACGGTGCGGGCGCTTCTCTCGCCGTCGTTGGAGTGGCTGACGTGGGTGTCGTCGGGCTGGTCGAGGGCGACGTAGGCGGTGTTGGCGTCACGGCCGCGGGTCATGGAGACGTACAGGTTCTCCTTCGTCGTTCTCGAGGAGGCGAGGACGTGGGCGGTGTCGACGGTGATGCCTTGGGCGCGGTGGGCGGTGATGGCGTAGCCGAGGTCGACGTGCTCGGAGACGTAGTCGGCGGGGAGGACGAGGGTGGCGGCGTGGCCGGTCTGGTGGGAGACGACCACACTGCCGTCCTTGCCGACATCGTCGATGCGCCAGCGGTCGCCGTTGCGGACCCAGACGCCACGCAGGGAACGAAGGCGGCGGTCGTTGCGGCGGGTGATCACGACGTCACCGATTGAAGCGGGCTCGCCGCTGGCGAGGGTGACTTCGCGGGAGGCTTGGGTCTGACCGGTGAGGATACGTTCGGCTCGCGCGCGGGCGTTGAGCGCGTGGACGGTCTCGGTGGTTTCGGTGACGAGGATGCTGGCCTTGCCGTCCTTCTGGTCGGCGATCCAAGCGACGTAGGCGGCATCGAGCATCTCGTCGGTGCTTCCGTCACGGAGGCGGTCGTGGCGGGCGTACGCAGTGACGGCTTCCAGGCGGCCGGCTCGCATGTCGAGGCTTGTTTCGCGCTCCCAGGCGTTTCTGAAGCGGTGGACCTCGAGGAGCTCTGGGGCATCTGGCCGCGCGGCTGCCAGCAGGGTGAAACCTCCACCGGCATCGACGGACTGGAGCTGTGCCCAGTCCCCCACCAGCAGAACCTTCGTGCCGGCGATCGCGGCGAGGCTGGTGATCTGGTCGAGGGTGGTCGTGTCAGCGAGGGTGGCCTCGTCGATGATGACGAGCTGGCCTCGGTGGAGGCGCGCGTTGCCGGCGGCGTGTTCGTGAAGCCACTTCGCGGTGTTCTCACAGCGGATGCCGAGGTCTCCGCCGAGTACGCCCGCTGCGGCAGCGGATGGCGCGAGGCCGACGACGCTGCCTCGACCGTGCTCGCGCCGCCAGGCGGTGAGGAGGGCGTGCATGGCGGTGGTCTTCCCAGCGCCGGCTGGACCGACAAGGAGGTCGATCAGTCGGCCCGAGGTGGCGATCGACTCCAGGGCGTCGGCTTGGTTGCGGGTGAGGGGGCGACCCTGGTGAGTGCGGCGTACGGCCCAGCTGACCGTTGCGGGGCTCAGCCTCGGGGCGGTGTAGGACTCGGCGCGTTCCAAGAGCCGGGCCTCGGCTGCGATCACCGCAGTTGATGAGTATCTGGTGACGTGCCGCGGCCGGAACACCGACGTACCGTCCTCCCTCTGGAACTCAGGCGGGCTAGGGGCCAGTTCGGGCGGAGTGAGCGCGAGCGAGTGGGCTTCGGCCGACTCGACGATCTTGCTGACGACGGCTTCGCGTTCGGAGGCGTCGGGGAATCGCCAGTGCATGGTCTGGCGGGAGGCTTCTGCCCAGAGGTTCCAGTGACGCCAGGTCGACCGCTTGCGCTCGACCTCGGCCACGACACTGCGGCCGATCTTTTCGACGAGCTCCGCCGGAATCTGCTCGGCCCTCACGGCCGCCGGGCGGGAAGGCCGCGTCAAGCCGCGCGCCCAGGACGTGGCGTCGCAACGGAGGAGCCGACCGGCGCGGAGACGCCATTCGGTGGTCAGATCGAGCAATGACCGCAACTGTTTCTCGGGGCGGGTGGCGAGGGTCGCTCGGGCGCGGAGGGCGACGATGGTGGCGTTGTTGGGACGGCGTCCGTGCCTGGCGACGTACTCGTCGATCATGCGGCTCTTCTCCACCTCGATGGCGCGAGACCGGTTGGAGAACTCCTTGATCATGGCCTCATCAACACCGGCGATTTCCCACTGCGGGTTGTAGTCTGCTTCTCTCCCCCGCTGCTCCCACACGAGTCCGAAGGTTCCGGTGATCCGGTCGGCGAGCACCGCGTTGTAGTGCGCGGAAACGGCGGTGACCGCGGCATGCATCGGTCGGCTGTCGAGGCTGCGCCAGCGGCAGTCGAGCGTGGCTTTGACCTTGTTGGAGATGACCACGTGGGTGTGGAGCTGCGGGTCGCCGGTGCGCGAGTCCCAGTGATCGAAGGCGGCAGCGATGATCCCCTCGACCCTGACCTGAGAGACGGCGCCGTCGGAGTTCGCGACGCCGGCGCGGGTGGCGGCCACTTCTCTTTCGACGTAGTCGATCACGTCAGCGACGGCGGCGTGGTGTGCTGCGAGGAGCAGTTCCTGGGTGGTGGCGTCGGCGATGCCCCACAAGATCGAGACCGACTTGGGGACGCTGAAGGTGTAGTCGTACGCAGCCACGGCCCGTCTCCCGGATTGGGCTTCTTCTTCGACTTCGATTCGTGCGGTCTCGGTCGCGCGGTCGTCGTCGCTGAGGGTGGGGTCGAGGTGGCGTACGCGATCGGCGACTCGTTCATCGGCCGACTTGTAGTCGGGGTACGCGCGGCCGAGTGGATCACCAGAGACTGGGTCTCGGCCCATCCCTATCAACAGGGCGAGCTGCGCCTCTGTGACTTGAGAACCATCAGTGATCTGGCGCGCGCCGAGAGCCTGCAGACCTGAGCCGAGCCATCTGCCGGGAGGCGTTCCCGATTCGGCGTAGTAGCGCGTCAGCGGCGTGGATGCTGCGCGGTTGCCGTCGGCGGCTGCCACGCTACGTACGAAGTACTTGTAGCCGTCGCCGGCGTGCATCACCCGCATCGACACCACCATGGACCTCACCTCGTGGCCCTGAGGTGTGCGTCAGCACCCGGCGAATCACTGAGACCCCCTCGATCTGCCACGCGTGTGGTGCCGTGAAGGGCGCAGAGGGAGCCTGGGGAGGTCGGCGCACCTTGGAGCGAGACAGGCCGGGTCAGAGCGCAGCAGATCGGCAAGCTTGATGATTGTCCGCTAACAGCTGCAAACAAAGATTAGCGTTGCAATTTGGGTAAAGGTCAGTGAAGACTGAGGACCAGTCTGCGTCGCCGCTGAGCACCAGCGGGGCGCATTCTGCGTCCTCCAGCCGGAGGAAGCAGGTACCCCACCATGAGGATCACGGCAAGAGCTTTCAGCGTCACGACAGCAGTTCTACTGTTCGCCGTCGCTACTTCTTGCGCCCAGTCACCGGACGGGACGGGTCCGACGAGCAAGCCAGATCCGTCGTCGAAGGAGCCGATTTCGACGGCGCCGGAGTCTCAGGAGGATCGCGCCTCAGCCGATGCGGAAGACGCCGTGCGGGCGTACTTCAAGAAGGTCGACGAGCTGCAGCAGGATCCTGGCAAGGACATCGAAGGACTCTCCAAGGTCGCGGTCGGGGTCCAGCTCAATGCTCAGAAGCTCTCGATCGAGCAGCTCCGGAAGGACGGTCGGCATCAGACCGGCAGCACGGACGTCGCTGAGATGAAGGTCCAGTCGGTGAGCTTGGACAACTCCGATCCGAAGGCTGGGAAGGTGCCGACGGTGACGGTGGATGCCTGTTGGGATGTCGCCGACGTCGATGTCGTCGATAAGAGCGGGAAGTCGGTGGTGAGTCCGGATCGACCGGATGACGGCTGGACCCGTTTCACCGTGGCCAACTACCACTGGTCCAAAAATCCAAATGGCGGCTGGCGCATCGCCAACGGCCAAGACCTCGAGCAACCGTCATGCAAGGCTTCCTGACACGCGTATTCATCATCGTCCTCCTCGCGGCGGGCGCCGCTCTTCTCGGCACCGGCACGGCGTCGGCCGACACTCGATGTCAGCAGACCAACAAGTCGACCGGCGAGTGCATCCTTTGGGTTGAGACCGGACCACCTTCCGGCGGCGATGGCGGAACCGGAGGATCCGGCGACGGCAACCCCGCCGGATCGACCGGTGGGCCGAAGGATTCCGGCTCGGGGAGCAGTTGCTATTGGGACCCGGCGAAACAAGGAGTCTCAGGCCCGCCGGCCGGTCCAGTGCCGTGCACATCGCCGTACGGCACCTGGAGCAACGACCGCAACTGCTATGTAGAGGCATACGATCCTCCTCCCCCGCCGGGCGACCCGGCCTGGGAGGGACACGACCCCGATGACGGCGCGGTCTACAACTGCTACCAGCCACAGACCTCGCTGCTGGTGACGTTCTGGTCCCAGACGCCCCCGGCGGGTGCGGACGCCGGACCATCGCCGCGTGAGGTGGCGTTGATGGCGGTCGAGAAGATGAACCTTCGAGCCATCGACATCGGGATTACGCCGGAGGCTGGCGAGGACCGCGTCGGGCTGGTCGGGATGCCGGTCTGGCTCTGGGTCCGTGCCCCAGGTCCCAACACGTTCGGACCAGCGACAGCATCCGCGTCCGCTGGAGGGATCACGGTGTCCGCAACGGCGCGGGTGCATGAGATCACCTGGGACATGGGAGACGGCACGCAGGTCGTGTGCCAGAGCGCCGGGACGCCGTACGAGCCGAGGTTCGGCAAGCGGAAGTCGCCGGACTGTGGCCACGTCTATGAGAAGTCGAGCGCGCATCAGCACGGCGAGAAGTACACCGTGACGGCGACCTCGGACTGGGTGATCACCTGGGCCGGCGCGGGACAGACCGGGACGATCCGGCTGGGCGGCCTGGCCCGATCGGTTGACATCACGGTCGGAGAAGCGCAGGTGCTCGTGAGCTGACGCCCGTGAGCAGGAGAGGGACCACCGATGACCAGCACCACCGTACGCAACGACCGAGCCACGCCATCCGATGGCCCGAAGGCCCTGCCGCCACCGAAACTGCGCCGCCGTCCGTGGCTCTCCGTCGCCGCCGCGGCAGCGATCGCGCTCGGGGCGTTCGGGGGCACGTGGGTGTGGGCCGCGACCACGGACACGGTCGAGGTGCTGGCGGCGCGTACGACGATTCCTCGCGGCGCGCTGATCACGCAGGACGACCTCGAGCGGGTACGCATCACCACCGACCCGGCCCTTGCTCCCCTGCCGGCGAATGCGCTGGATGACGTGGTGGGCAAGCGAGCGGCGTACGACATCTTGGCCGGCGGTCTGATCACTGCTGAAGCAGCGACGGATGACCTGGTGCCCGGTGAGGGGAAGTCGGTGGTTGGGGTGGCGCTGACGCCCGCTCAGGAGCCGGGGGTCGCACTTCGTAGTGGGGATCTCGTCCGTGTCGTGGTCGCTCCGGCCGTCGGTGAGGAGGCGCCGAGCGGTACGCCGCAGTTCTCCGAGGCGGAAATCGTCGAGTCCCACCGTGGTGAGGACGGGACGCTGGTGGTCAGCGTGATGGTGCCGCACGCCGAGGCGACGCTGCTGGCGGCACGTGCGGCGACTGGCAATGTGGCGCTCGTGCTCGACTCCGGGGTCGAGTGATGGCGGTCATCGCACTCGCATCGGCAGGCGGATCACCTGGAGTTACGACCACGAGCCTCGGGCTCGCGCTCGCGTGGCCACGCCCGGTGCTCCTCGTCGACGCGGACCCGACCGGGACCGCCGGGGTGTTGTCCGGATTCTTTCGCGGCGCGTGGGCGCCGGAGCTGTCGCTGATCGATCTGGCACTGAGTCCTCTCGGTGTCGCTGACGCACTACCGACGGTGGCGCAGCGCCTGGAGGGCACGGCGGTCTCGATTGTCGCCGGCATCCGCGACCACGCCCAGGCCACCGGCCTTCGTGACTTGTGGGCACCGCTGACCGACGCACTGGCTGACCTGGAGGCGACCGGCCAGGATGTCATCGTCGACGGTGGCCGGCTGGGTCTGCCCGGCTATCCGGAACCGCTCCTCAACGCAGCGGACCTGACGCTGATGGTGACCCGCTCGCCGCTCCCGGCGCTGGCTGCGGGGCGAACGTGGTCGGCGACCGTACGCCGTCCCGACTCCGGCTGGCGCAACCCAGCTGCGATCCTGGTCGGTGAGGGCCAGCCCTACAAGGCGGCCGATGTCGCCAAGGTGATCGGCCTGCCTGTGCTCGGCGTCCTGCCGGATGACCCGGAGGCGGCCGCGGTCTACTACCGCGGCGCCCATGCACCCGCACGGTTCGAGAACGGGACGTACGTCCGTTCCCTGGTGGCGCTGACCGAGGTCATTCAGGCGGCCATCGCCCGCAGCCGTTCCCAACTGGTCGAGGAGGTGACTCGATGAACGACCACCGCCCGCCGACCAGCAACATCGAGCCGCCCGACCCGAGCCAACTTCCGCTGTTCACCCCACAGCGAACCATGCCGGCACCGGTCACGCCACGGAACGGTCACCGAGTGCGGTCTGCGTCGTTTGCCTTCTCCGAGAACGGTGATGGCTCTGTCGACATTGACTGGTCGCTGGTCGCCGCGCTGCGTGCCCAGGCCTCAGAGCAGCTCAGCCAAGCAGTCGCCGCTGACGGCGTACGTCTCGACAAAGAGTCGCAGGAGGAGCTGGCCAAGGCGATCGTGCTGGACCTGATCGAGGCCACGATGGCCGACGACATGGACGTCGGCGCCCCGACGTGGAGCCCAGCGAAGCAGCGCGCGGTGTTCAAGGCGGTGCTCGACTCGCTGTTCAGGCTCGGCCGGCTGCAGCCTCTGGTGGAGCGCGAGGATGTCGAGAACATCCTGGTAACCGGCTGCGATGAGGTCTTCCTCGAGCTCGTCGACGGGACCCTTCTTGCCGGGCCGCCGGTGGCTGACTCGGATGAGGAGCTGATCGAGTTCCTGGTGTTCCTGTCTTCTCGTAGCGAGGGCTCTTCGCGTCCCTTCTCGCCAGCACGACCGACGTTGCACCTGACCTTGGGTGAGTACGCCCGGCTCGCCGCCGTGGCCTGGCGGATGCCTCGACCGTCGATGGTGATCCGCCTGCACCGCATGGTCGAGGTCACCCTTGATGACCTGGTGGACATGCAGATGCTCACCCCTGTCGCGGCCTCGTTCCTCCGCGCCGCCGTCAGAGCCCGGGAGTCGATCGTCGTCTCCGGGGTCCAGGGAGCCGGCAAGACCACCCTCATCCGTGCCCTGTGCAACGAGATCCCACCGCGCGAGGTTCTGGGCACCTTCGAGACCGAGTACGAGCTGTACCTGCACAAACTCAAGACCCAGCACCCGATCGTCTATCCCTGGGAGGCCCGACCGGGCTCGGGCGAGTACGGCCCCGACGGCCGCCAGGCGGGCGAGTTCACCCTGGATGAGGCGCTGTACGACTCCTTCCGGTTCAACCTGTCGCGCCAGATCGTCGGCGAGGTCCGAGGCAAGGAGGTCTGGCCGATGATCAAGGCGATGGAGTCCGGCCCCGGCTCGATCTCGACCACCCACGCCTCCGACGCCGTCGCGGCGCTGCGCAAGCTGGTCACCTGCGCGATGGAGGCCGGCCCTCACGTCACCCACACGCTGGCCACCGCCAAGCTCGCGGCCACCCTGCGCCTGGTCGTCCACCTGGAACTGCACACCACCCAGGTGGCCGAAGGTGAGTGGCAGCGGACGCGCCGCGTCGCGGAGATCTGCGCCGTCGAACCCGGCGAGCATGAGCTCGGGTACGCCACGACCCCCGTCTTCACCACAGACCCCACTACGGGGATGGCGACACCCACAACCCTCCCCGACCGCTATCGGGCCCTCACCGCGTACGGGTTCGACTACGCCGGCTACCTCGCCACACAGACTCCCTACCGCCCGGACGGTGTGGCATGACTTCACTCATCCCCGCGATCTCTGGCGCACTGATCGTCGCCGGGGTCATCGGACTCACCGCCGGCCTTCGCCGCGTGCCGGTCGTCGAGCGCGTTCCTACCCGCGCGAAGTCGTTCAACATGATTCGGTCACTCCCCCGCCAGACTCGCCTGTTGCTCACCGCCGGGTTCATGGCCGGCCTGCTCGGCTGGCTGGTGACCGGCTGGCTGCTGGCCGTCGTCATCGGCCCGGCGGCGGCCATCGGACTCCCCTACCTCCTGGCCACCTCGCCCGCCAAGGCACGCATCGCCCGCCTCGAAGCGCTCGAGGAGTGGTCCCGGTCCCTCTCGGGCGTGCTCACCGTCGGGGTCGGCCTGGAGCAGGCACTCATCGCCACGCTGCGCTCCACCCCAGCACCGATCGCTGGCGAGGTCGGCCGCCTCGCAGCTCGCCTGCGTGCCCGGTGGCGCACCGAGGATGCGCTCCGCGCCTTCGCCGATGAGCTCGATGACGCCACCGGCGACCTGGTCGCGGCAAACCTCATCCTGGGCTCCCGCCGCCGCGGGGCCGGTCTCTCGGCCGTGCTCGACTCGCTGGCCGAGTCCGTCGCTGCCGACGTACGCGCCCGGCGTCAGGTCGAAGCCGACCGTGCCAAGCCGCGCGCAACCGCGCGGTGGGTGACGATCATCAGCGCCACCGTGCTGCTGATCCTGGCGCTCTCCGGCGACTACGTCGAGCCGTACTCCACGCCACTCGGCCAGATCATCCTGACCATCCTGCTCGCCGGCTACGCCGCCCTGCTGGTGTGGATGCGCCGGATGGCTGAAGGCAAGCCACCACCCCGAATCCTCGGCAACCGCCGCGAGCTCACGAAAGCTGAACTGTCATGACCGGTCTCCAGATCATGATGGCCTCCGGCGCACTGATCGGGCTCGGCATCGTGCTGCTCTTGGCCCGGCTGCTGCCAGCACAGCCCGATCCCGTTGACGCCCTGGACCGGCTCACCGCCAAAGCGACCCCGACACGGACTGTCGCGGTGCCGGCGAACCGGACCGAGCGGCTCGGCACCTGGGCTATCCGGGCCCTCCCGCCGGCGATCTGGGTTCGAACACCGACACGTGAGCTCGCACTCCTCCGGATCTCCTTGGCCCGGTTCTACGGCGAGAAAATCATCTTCGCCGCCCTCGGGTTGGTCATCGCACCCCTGTTCGCCGTCTTCCTCTCGCTGATCGGGCTCGGTCTCCCCATCGCCCTCCCTGCAATCGGTTCGGTTGCGCTTGCGGTGGTGATGTTCTTCATCCCGAACTACAACGCGATCGATGACGCCCATGCGGCGCGCCTGGAGTTCACTCGAGCACTGGGGGCCTATACCGAGCTGGTCGCGCTCGAGCGCAACAACGGATCCGGTGTACGCCAGGCCATGGAGGCCGCCGCCGAGATCGGCGACTCGTGGGTCTTCACCCGACTGACCGAGGAGCTCACCCGCTCGCGCTGGTCAGGGCTTCCGCCCTGGGAGGCACTCCACGCGCTCTCGGAGGAACTCGGCCTTCCCGAGCTGGATGACTTCGCCGACATCATGCGCCTCTCCGGTGAGGAGGGCGCATCGGTCTACTCGACTCTGCGCGCCCGCTCAGCTGCGATGCGCACCGCCATGCTCAACGACGAGATCACCGAGGCCAACGCCGTCGGTGAACGCATGTCCATCCCCGGCTCTCTGCTTGGGGTGGTCTTCATGGGGCTGCTCCTGGCTCCATCACTGCTCCGGATGGTCATGCCCACCTGAAGACGTATGAAAGGGCTCCCCGACACACGAAACGAGACATCTCCTCATGCACCGACTCATCACCTTCATCCTCGGACTCATCCTGATCGGCCAGCACCACCTGGACGTAGTCATCGAGGGTCGCCGACGCCGCGACGAGCGCGGCTCGGTGACCATCGAGAACGTCCTGTGGGCAGTCGCCGTGATCGCGATCGTCGCCATCGTCGTCGCCGCGATCAGGACCTTCGTCACCAATGAGTCCAACAAGATCAGATAGGCACCGCCGGGCTCGCAACGAACGAGGCGCCGCCTCGATCGAGCTCGTCATCCTGCTACCCGCCCTCTTCGCGGTCATGTTCCTCGGAATGCAGGCCGCGCTCTACTACCACGCCCGCACGATCGCGATCGCCGCGGCACAAGAGGGCGCCCGAGCTGCCGGCGCGGAAGACGCAACCTCAACTGACGGCCGACGATCGGCCCGCGCCTACCTCACCGACGTCGGCGGAGACGCACTGACATCGACTCGCGTCATGGTCACCAGAACCGGAACCACGGCCACAGCGACAGTCACCGGGCGGAGCTTGAGCGTATTGCCCGGGTGGCGTCCGCAGGTTCGACAGTCAGCGAGCGTGACCATCGAAAGGCTCACCGCGCCATGAACTTGAGACGACGAGATGAACGTGGATCCGCGGCGATCGAAGCAGCTATCGGCGTACCGGCCTTCGGTCTCTTCATCGGCCTGATCATCTTCGGTGGACGCATGGCCGTCGCGCACGAATCCGTGCAGTCGGCCGCAGCGGAGGCTGCCCGTACGGCTTCGATCGCCCGGTCCTCCTCCGACGCGTCGCGAACAGCGACCGACGCGGCACGAGCAAGCCTCAAGAGCCAAGGGATCAACTGTCGTACGGTCTCGGTTCGAATCGACACCCGGGCATTCCAGACCTACGTCGGGGAAGCGGGCGCCGTGGCCGCCACCGTCACCTGTCGCCTGGATCTGACCGACCTCTCCGCGCCCGTACCAGGGAGTCGACTGATCCAAGCAACGATGTCATCGCCGATCGACACGTGGCGCGAACGAGGTGATTCAAGATGAATCGCTCCCGCGATGAGCGCGGTTCCGTCACAGCCTGGATGGCGACCGGAGCCTTCGTGATGGCCACCCTCGTCGGGCTAGCCGTCGACCTCGGTGGGCAGGTTCACGCCCAGCAGCGAGCGCACGATGTCGCCGCCGAGGCAGCGCGCACCGGCGCCCAGGAAGTGCAGGCGGCACCCGCCATCCAAGGCCGGTACGCCCGGATCGACACCAGCGCTGCCCGCCAAGCAGCCCAGGCGTACCTCTCCGCCGCCGGCATCCGCGGCACGGCCTCGATCAGGAACGGCGACCGGATCGTCGTCGAGGCCCGCGACACCTACCGCACCAAGTTCCTCGGGATCGTCGGGATCACCGACATCACGGTCCACGGCGAAGCGACCGCCCACCTCGTACGCAGCCTCGGAGGTAACCAACGATGATCACCCGGCTCCGCGGACTCGCCGCCATCCTCGCTCTCACGATCTTCGTGATCGGCGTGCCTCTCGTCCTGCTCTACACCCGCTCGTTTCCCGACTTCAGCGTCTTCACCTGGGAACGACTCAAAGCTCGCGACGACGGCACCCTGGCGCTCGCGGTCATCTACGTCGCTTGCTGGGTCTGTTGGGCGATCTTCAGTGCCTCGGTCGTCGTTTCGGTCGTCTCGATGCTGCGCGGCATCAGTGTCCCCCACATGCCAGGCCTGGCCATTCCCCAAGGAGCCGCCAACCACCTCGTTGCATCCGCAGCGCTCCTGTTCGTCAGCGTCCCTGCGGTGACACAGACGTTGACGGCCCCACCAGCAGATGCGATCAGCGCACCTGACGCGCCAGTCCAACTGGTCGACGAGTCCTCGGCCGAGGACCCCAGCAACACCCCTCGCGTCGAGCCCAACCGGCAACCTGAGCCTGCCGCGACCGCGTCTAGCGAGACTGTGGCCTACACGGTCAAGCGAGGAGACAGTCTGTGGCGCATCGCCGAGAAGCATCTCGGCAGTGGCACCCGCTTCAAGGAGATCGTGGCCCTGAACACGTACGTCCTCGCGAACAACCCCGACTATCTCGAAGCCGGCCTCATCCTGCGCCTACCAGCTCCACCGGACCCCGCGAGCGCCATCGGCGACGACAACACCTACGTCGTCGAGCCAGGCGACACCCTCTCCGAGATCGCAGAGGACAAGTTTGGGGACGCCGCCAGATACCCCCAGATCTTCAACGCCTCCACCAACACGATCCAACCCGACGGAACACGCTTGACCGATCCTGACCTGATCCGCCCCGGATGGACGCTCCAGATCCCAGAGACAACGAAACACCAGGTCAGCGAAGGGGTATCACCGACATCACCGCCTCCCCCACCTCCTCACGCAACACCATCCGGGCCGAGGTCCCCCATCCCGGAGACATCACCCTCGACATCCGCCCAGGCGGTGCCGGAGGAGCAGACGGCCAAGACCGCGAATGACGCGTCGGACGACGAGCATGACGGTGTCGCGGCCACTCCAGCTTGGGTGCTTCCGGGTCTCACCGGTTCCGGCGCGGTCCTCGCCGGCCTGGTGTTCCTCGCCGTGCGCACCTACCGTCGAACCACACTCCGCTACCGCCAGCCCGGACACATCCTCGCCTCGCCCCCAGAGATCACGAACGTCGCCAAGACAGCCCAGTTCGCTGGAAGCATCACCGGCCCCAACATCCTCGGCCTCAACCACCTTCTCGAGGCACTCCAGGAGACCGCCACCCCGATGCCACTGCTTCGTTGGGTCGCTCTCGGGCAGCGAACCGCGACGCTTCATCTGGTGGAGGACGCAGAACTCCCGCAGCCCTGGACCGGCAGCGGAACCGTGTGGACCGCTCCACTACCGAAAGACGCTCCCGATCCCGAGTACACCTGTGCCTACCCTCTTCTCATCGGGATCGGTTCCACCGACAGCGGCGAGCACGTCCTGATCAACCTCGAGGAAGATCCGTACGTCACGGTCAGCGGCGATCCCGACAGATGTGCGGCGTTCGCCAGATACGTGAGCGCTGAGCTCGCCTTCAACCCTTGGTCGATCAACGTCATCGTCGATACCTTCGGCGAACCCTCCCATGTCACCTTCCGATCCAGCGACCTGTCCGCCTGGACCACAGGGCGAGCGAACCATCACTACAGCCGCGACGACCACTTCGTCACCGACATCGCGAGCAGCCTGGACCCAAAGATCGCGCACTGGGAGATCGAGGACTTCCACGCGGTCATCGCCACCAGCGAACATGCCGGCCTCGCCCAGCAGATCTCCGAGATCGTCGCGGCCTATCCCGCCCGGGCAGGCACGGCGGTCCTCATCACGAATGCCAGGTCGCCCGAGGGCACCCCCATCGAGCTCACCCACGAAGGACGCCTGCACCTCCCCGCCCTGGGCCTCGACCTGGCAGCCGCCGGAATCACGGAGTCCGAAGCCGCGACCTGCGCCGCCGTCGCCAGTCTCGCTCCAGATCCCGAGAACATCCCCGTACCCACATCCACGCGCGCGAGCGGCCAGGAAGGCACCACCGACGAGGCCGGCGCGCTTCTCCCAGCGCAGACCGAACCGCGGCCGGCTGGTCGACCGGCAGGACCTGGATCCGTCCTGCCAAAGGAGACCAAGCAGTACGTCGCGGCGGCAGCGACCACGGCCAGCGACATCGAGCATCTGGCCCCCGTCGCTGCGCAACCTCCTCCCACGGCACCACCGGCGTCTGAGTCCGAACGTCCGGAGGATGCGGGCCCTGGTGATGGGGCTCCCCCGTCGAGCGAGGGCAAAGGCACCACCGACCCCGACGCCTCGCTCAACAGCATCGTCGACAATTGGTACGACCCCGACTGCCCCTACCCGCGCCTGAGCCTCCTCGGCCCCGTCTCCGCCCGAACCCACGGCGATCCCAAAGCCGTTGCACGACGCAAGCCGTTCTACCTCGAGATCCTCGCCTACCTCGTTCTGCACCCTGAAGGAGTCACTGGAGCCCGGATGTCCGAGGACTTCGGCATCCGGATCGAACGTCTGCGCACGGACATCGGAGAAGTACGCAAGTGGCTCGGGACCAACCCTCGCACCGGAAAGCTCCACCTCCCCAAGGCCGATACCAGCGACACCTCGGGCGTTCGCGGCTCAGCGCTCTACCGAGTCGAAGACGTCCTCACCGACTGGGACCTCTTCAGACGACTCCGCACGCGCGGCCAACGCCGTGGCGCCGACGGGATCGACGACCTCATCGCCGCCCTCGACCTCGTCACGGGCGAACCCTTCTCCCACATCCGCCCGGCCGGCTGGGCCTGGCTCAACGACCTACGCACCAACGACATCGCCCAATGCGCCATCGTCGACACTGCCCACATCGTCACCGCCCACGCCTTGGAACAGCACGACACCAACCTCGCCCTCGTGACCGTCGAGATCGCCACCAAGGCGTCTCCATACGACGAGATCTGCCGCCTCGACCTGGCTCGCGTCAAAGACGCCACCGGCGACGCCAAGGCCGCCGAGGAGATCGTGCGACAGGAGGTGTTCAACCGCACCGATGATCACCAAGGCCCGATCGAAGAGTCCGCCCGAACGAGAGCAGTCGCAGCCGAGGCCGGTTGGATCCGCAGGGACAGCCAGCCAAGTTCTTGAAGTGGGGAAGAGTTCAACCACGCATCATCGAACTCCTGTTCGAAACCGTGTTCTACACTCATGCCATGGCCAGCCCACCCAAGAACGACAGATGGCCGCCATACCGCGCCGATCAGCAGCGCCTCGTCTTCGTACGACAGCCGGGAAGACTCCGCCCCCACCTGGGCCTCGTTGTCACCTGGCCGATCGCCGGCACTGGCAACCGCTTCCTCGTTGCCTACTGGGACGACGGACCGAACGCCGGCGTCCGGATGTCCTGGCTCAAACGACAGCAACTCTCCCCGATCAAAGTGGACCCCAACTGGCTCGACGGCCCAGCACCCTGGAAGACCGACAGGGACGTCCTGCGCTACCGGAGTAGGTAGCTACACGGCAGGAAACGAGCCGCGCCCGAGACATCCAACCTGTGAAGAACGGGATGCGCAGGCACGTGACACACGGATGAGGAGGCGATAACCGGCTCGTTCGTCTCGTTGGCCGCCGTCCTCGTCGGTGGCGCACTCGCGTGTGCGAACTGGCTGATCGACGTCGGCACCAACCTCCAGTGACGCACTGAATCCAACCCCGCTGCGCAATCGGGTTTGCAACATGCCGGACGGCGCGACCATTAGAGCGCCCTTCGCTTTGAGAGAGTTGGGCAACATGGCGACCGACAGTCCGCACGTCACGTCCAAGCTCGAAGGTCCGATCCGTGACGCGTACCGCGCCCTTCGCGCGCTTGTGCCATCCGCTTACGAGACCGCAGTCGACGACGAACTTCTGGCGGTTGTCATCGATGACTTGGACGCGATCTACCGAGCGGCGCAGGAAGTGATCGATGCTGAACACGGCCCTCGAATGAGCTGGCCCGGCGACCTGAACGACGGCGAGGACTTTCCACCCTTCACGATCATTGTCTCGGACTTCGACACCGGCGTCCACAGTGATCCTGCAGGCGCCCACTGTGTGGAGGCATGGTCTGCGGAAGAGTGGAGGGAGACTGCGCGTGCCCGGGCGGCATTGGCCTACAAGCGAGAGAGCCGCTGGGACGTGCCACCGGGACCGGACGGCATATGGGTGATTGCTACCAGCCCATACCAGTTGACCAACGATACGTTCCTAGGCACTCTCGTTGGCTTCGTCGTCGTCCACGACCGCGACCATGACGGAGCGTACGAGTCCATCGCGCACATATGGACGGCGTCCGCATGGCGGCGCCGGGGTATCGCCGAGCAGATGATCAGAACTGCCCGAGATCTGATGCCCATCAATGCCGTCGAGGCACCGATCACCGCCAACGGGCGAGCACTCCTTGGCTCCGTCGCCAATGACCTCCTCGACTGACGGGCCTCATGCCGCGGTCAGCCGTCAGCCATCGAACTCGTGGTCAAGGATGCGCATGATGACGTCGCCGTGCCAGATGCCGTCGATCAACGCCGTGTCGTGTTCTCGTCCCTCGATCGTGAAGCCGGGCGCGTTTGGTACCAGGCGATCGCCGGCGCGCTGAATTCCAGGACTCGCAGCTCGATGCGGTGCACGTCAACCTGGCCCGCACCCGTGACCGAGTATGAAACCGCGTTGCACGCGTCCCGATATCGTGGCGCTGTCAGTGCCGCGTCGCACGTTTCGGCGTGCAGTCCCGGTCAGGCTGCAAGAAGACGAGCGACGTCTTCGGCGCAGCCCCAAGAGAGTGTCACGCCTGCCCCGCCATGGCCGTAGTTGTGTATTACGAGTCCTTTGTCGGATCGCTCCGCTGTCACCCGAACCTGCGGCCGCGTGGGGCGCAGTCCGACGCGATGCTCCAACACCGTCGCCTCGCTCAGTCGTGGCTCGACATCCACGTTCCTCCTAGGACCACGACGTCACCCTGCGGATAGATGCACAACAGCTCAGATGAGTCGCCGGTGTCTTCGGAGAAGAAATCGGTCAGCCCTGGGTTCGTCACGACGACGTGCTGTCCACGGATCGGCCTCAGGCCGGTGTCGGCGGCCAGCCTCGCGGCGCCCATGCCCGTGCAGTTGACGACCGTCCCTTCCACTCGCGCTGAATCAAGTGAGTCGACGTGCCCCTTGCTGACGCTGACATCCAGGGAAGAGAGCCGGCTCTGGAGGTATCCGAGGTAGATGGACATGTCGATGAGCGGCACGCTGAACCGGTAACCCGACCGGAAGCCCCTCGGGAGGTCAGCCTTCGCTACGGGATCGAATCCGGGCAAGGACCGTGCCCACGCGGGTGGCTCGTCCTCATGCCGTGTGGCCTCGACCCCGCTGGTGATCCGAACGCCGGTGACGGCGTCCTCCGCGAGTTCTCTGAACACGTCCAGGGACCGCCCGCTCCATCGCTCGACCAAGTTCTTCGGCTCAACGAGGTACGGCCCCCACATCGCGCCCGCTGCCAAGGAAGTCCGCCCCGGGATTGCCTCCGCGACCACCGTGACATCGGTTCCAGTCTCGGCGAGGACCACCGCCGTGGTCAGGCCTGTTACTCCGGCTCCGATGACGGTCACACGATCCCCAGACGACATGATCCCCAACCTAGCCGGTCCGGACTGCGGCTCGTGTGGGCTGCGCCAGCGCGTCGTCTCACGCCGGGGATGGAACGTGGGCGACATGCGGATTGCGCTGCCGCCGCAGTCTCTAGCCAAGTCGGTAAGGACACCCACGTTTTCGGAGAACGGCCCAATGCCGGTCGGGCGACTGCTATCTCACCGACGTGACATGCGTATTCCTAGGCTGCCCGAGTGGTGACCGAGCGCGAGCCAGGCACCCCTCAAACACGGCTCGACGGTCGCTGGCATCACCTAGCGGGGCGTTGAATGCACCGGTCGCGAGAAGACCGATGGCAGTCACACGTCGGCGGTCCCGTCCTCGGCTGACGGGCCGAATCTGCGGATCCGCGCCAACCCGACAGCCCTGTCACTCCGTGCCGCCGAGCGCGGCATCCCGAGCTGCTGCCGCAAGGAGTGATTGCTGCCGGACGTGCAGGCCGATGCGGTTCCAGTGGAAGATCACGACCCGGGCCAGGATCCCCCGGAGCCCAGCGTCGATTGCGCCCGCCCTCCAAAGTTCGCCGACTCGACGTCCACACTCATCGAGGTTCATCGCCCACGCTTCCGCGCTCGTGAACCTCGGATCTGTCGCCGTCAGCTCGCGCAGGTCTACCCGAAGCGCAGCGGACGCCTTGGCCGTCTGCGAAGTCAGGTCAGGCCCCGGGGGAACGGGCGGGCGTTGGTCGACGACGCGTGCCCAGACGTCGCCGTGCTCGGTCGTCTCGATTCCCGCAGCCCTGAACATGTGCGTGGTGATCAGGAGCGAGACCAGCAGTGGGTCGGGGCTTTCGTCGGTCTTGTCTTGCGATGCCTTGCGGAACTCGAGGTATCCGTTGCTGTCGGCGTGGAAGATGTCGTGGACTGTGCACATGCCTTGGGGTCCGCCGAAGGCCGTTGTCTCGGGCTCGTAGTGCGCGATCGACCAGTTCTCGATGAATCGTCGGCTCACGATCGGCTCGAATGCTGCAGCAACTTGATCGAGAATCCCGGCCTTCGTGGTGTCGGCTGCCGGGCGGAGGCGTAGTCGCCAGTGGGGTCGTTTGCGGAGGAACCACCATCGATCGATGTCGAGTTGCCGAAGGGCCGGCCAAACGGCGTCCAGCATGGCGATCTCTGCGGCGCCGTAGTCGGGGAAGGTGATGTTGACCTGCACCCAGTTCTCGGCGCCGGGTTCGAGCACCGTTCTGCCCGCCGCTCTATAGCTGTCGGCGAGTTCACGCAGGTGCTCGGCGGGTAGCCCGACGCGCTCGGCTTCGTTGCCTGTCGCACGTCCGCCGAGGATGGCGAGCACCGCCTGTTCGAGGTTCGCCGTGCGCGTCATCAGGCGAGCCCCAGGCAGGCATCCCATGGCGCGCTGCTCGCGGTGGATGCGTGGTCACGGGCAAGGAGGAGTCCTGGAGTCCCTTCGAGGAGGCCGTCGCCCTGGATCGACGTGGCTTCTTGCGTCGCCGTCTGCAGCCAGTCGATGTCGGCGCGGAATCTCTCCAGGGTCAAGCTGTCTGCAGCGATTCGGCGGGTGGCTTGGAGCAGCCCCGCGACGCCGTGGCACAGGCTTAGGTCGTTCGGTCGATCGTGAGCCCTGGCGTCAGCCAGGCAGGCCAGGTGCGTACGCTCGGCCCGTTCAGCGCGACTTACGTCTCCGAGCGCAAGCGCGGCGAGCTGCTCGGCTCGGGCGATTCCGGGTGTGCCGTAGCACCAGTAGGTCTGGCCGGTGCGGCCGGCTTCGTCGCCTGGCCAGCGGCGCCACCACGGGCCACGGTGGTCATCGACACGTTGTTGGTCAAGCCAGGTGAGGATCCCCTCGACGGCGCCCGTGTCGCCGGGGACGCGTATGTCTTGTGCGATGGCGATGCTCAGGACGGCGAGAGGGCCGCTGATGCCGTGGGCGATGCCGGCGTTCGTATGACCGCCGGGCGTGTTGAGGTTGCTGTGGTGGTGCCATACCCACCAGCCGGGTCTGTCGCCGGTTCCGGGGACGGGCTGGGTGAGCTCGATGAGGTAGCCGAGGACCTCGGCGGTGATGTCGTGATCTGGGTGGCGCAGGAGGTGAAGGCGTGCGAGACCCGCGAGCCCGCGCAGCAGGTCGTACTCGCGGAAGGCGGTGGGCAGCCCAGCGCGCATCCTGTCGGTGGCGCAGTCCAGGCGCCGTTGGGTGTGTTGGACGACGAGGTCGTCCAGGTGGCGTCGCACGACGCGATAGCGCTGCGCTGCGTCCACGCTTTGCTCTGCGGCGATGTGCAGTACGAAGGCGAGGGCGGGTGCGCCGAACTGCAGACAGGCCTCATCGCCAATGACGAGAGGAAACGCGCGCTGCACGTGGTGGTGCAGCACCTGCGCCGCCCACGGGTCGTTGGCACGTACGGCGTGCAGCAGCGCCGTTCCGAGTGCGCCGCGGGCGATGGACTGGTTGGCGGCCACGGCCGCACGGGGAACTTCGGTCTGGGCGGTGGTCATGCGGGCGGCTCCTGTCGCTTCAGCCAGGACAGCGCCGCGGTGCGTGCGGTGCGCAGTCGTGACGGCTCGTCCTCGGGGGCGATGCCGTGAACTCGGTTGAGATGCATGTGGAGCAAGGACGCAACGATGTTCGCCGGCTCCGCGCCCGTTTCGTTCAGGAGGCCGGCGTAGGTGGCAATGGCGGCGCTTCGTGCCTTCCAGAGCTCAGTAAGGCTGGCACATTGGACGTCGTCCGGGAGCGTCGGGGCGCTGAACTGGATCGCTCGGTCCTGGATGGAGCGTTCTTGTGCGGACGGGTTGCGCGGCAGATAGTTGGTTAGCCAGCGAAGCGCATCGATGCGCGAGCCGAGAAGTGCGACGCTCAGGTCGACCAGGCTTGCCGCGGTGACCGCTTCCCTCTCGCACGGGTCGGCGATGGCCGCCTGAGCCAGGGCGGCGCGTGAGTCGGCCGCGAAGACGTCCTCGGCCGCATCAAGGACCCCGCCGGTTCCGTAGCGTCCGTACTCGGGTAGGTCGCTGGCCCAGGACACGCAGCTGCGAGCTCGGCCATTAGCGACGTGGGCACCGACCTCCGATGCGACCGTGCCGAGTGCATCCGGGGTGCGGAGCCGGAGTCGGATGCGCAGGTGCGGTTCGGGGTCCTGATATCGGGTGAACCACCACGTGAGGACGTCGGCGTGTGCGTTGAGCAGGTCAGTCAGACCGCTGGTGAGGATCTCGTTGTGGGCCTCGGCGGGCGCGTAGAGCTTGAGGAGAACCGTCTGGTCACGACCCGGAACTCGTTCGTGCCGTGGCGTTGTCCCGACCTGGGCGGCATAGATGGGTGGTTCGGGTGCCTGGTCCTGGTCGGCGGCGAAGGCCAGGGTGATCTGGTGTGCTCGGCCGATCCATCCGTACGCGTCCTCGCTGGGCGCCTCGGTCAGGGTGACCCTGTCGTGTTGCGTGAGTTCAGCGAGTAGACAGTCGCGCTGGGCGCTATCGGTGAGGTCGATGCGTAGGCGCTGGTCGTCGGAGCCGAGGTAGACCGTGGCCGGGACGTTCCATCGTTCGCGCCACTCCCCCAGGGCGTCGGCACCCATGACACTGAGGTCGGTTGCTTTGAGGAGCCAGCGGGCCTCGCTGAGCACGACACGCCCGTGGCGTACGCGAGGCAGGAATGGGAGCCGTTGCGCCGCGCCCCAATAGAACGGGGTCATGACTGATGTGTGTGAGCGCGGCAGTTCGCTGAGGAACCGCACCAGCGGATGAGTGGCACTGGTCAGCTCGACCGCGTTCATGACGAAGGGCTCGATCTGTCGGCCAGTCGGCAGATGGAGCAGGTAAAGCCGCCCAGGCGTGGCTCCGACCGCCAGGTCGCTGACTGCCATGGTCGCTGCTTGGTGATGTTCCCCGACGGGCAAGACCTCGAGCCCGATCGTCCCGGACCTCGTGACATTGCCGGTGCGGATCCGTAGTGGCGGTGCCGTGATCTGCACCCGGACCGCGTGCTGTGCCAAAGCGGGGATGTCGGCGAACGTCTGGCCGAGGGTACGCCTCGCGCTCTCGGGAAGAATCGGCAGGAATCGTCCTGTCGTAGTCCCGGCCGCGGCAGACAGCCCCGCGCACACCAGGCGGAAGTCCCCGCGGTCAATGTCAGCCGCACTCGATGCCTCGATGCTGGCAGTCAGCTCGACACTCGCGGGTACGCGCTCGGCACGGCCGACGCTCAGGGCGTCGATGTCTCGTTCGGTGATCGCGACCTCGATCTCGCCGGACCGTGTTGCGGCCTGGACCAGGGCCAGCAGGTGCTCGTCCCTGGACGAGTTCAGCGGGGCCGGCGAGGCCGTGACGGAACCGCGAAAGCCTGCCGGGTAGCCGAGCCCTGTTCGCTGGTCAACCAGGTCGAGCACGGGAACCAGGGCGCCCAGGCTGTACGCCTCGAGGAAACGGGCGTGGTAGTCGCGCCACGCCGGCGCACCGGACGGGTAGGGCGACATGCCGGCCATGACCGCAAGCGAGCGTTCCAGGGCCTCGGCCACCGTGGTGGGCAGAGTCGCCTCGACGCCACTGGCCAGATCGACAGCCAAAGCTGGCGGTGACGCCGACAGGGACTCTTTCGGCAGGTGCCGCGTGATGTGCGCCATGGGGTCCGGGGCGTCGGATGAGGGCCGCAGGTCGCTGTGAAGCACGCCCGCGCTGGTGAGGCTCGCGATCGTCTGCAGCAGCCGCTGGGTGGTGGCTCCCGGGTAGGCGCCGTCGAGCTTGGCCACAAGATCAGAGACTCCGATCGGGCTCCTGGCCAGGTCCACGATGTCGCGCACCGGCTCGGTGAGTCGCAGTCGCACCTCAGATGGACGATCGCCTCCGGGGCGATGCGGAAGGACCAACTCGGTCCTGTGGCGTAGACAGGTCTCGTCGGTGACGACCACCGCTCTCAGGAGCATGGCGGGGTCGGCCTCGAGGCGGGTGACGACCTCGTCCACCCAGAGCGCGTCAGGTCGAGTCAGGATCGACTCGGCTCGTTGAGTGACCAAGGTCGTGGCACCGAAGCTCAGCTGGCCGATGCCTGCGAACAGCCCGAACGGGGTGGACCGATACCGCGACCGCTGTAGATAGCGCCACACCGACAGTGCCGTACGCCGGACGGTACGAGCATCAACCACGCTGCCGTCGATGACCTCGACGGCAGCGTGTTCGAGTGAGGCACTCGCTGTCGCGAGCGCCTCCACGAACTGGCCCACCTCCCACACCGAGGCGAGCCATCGCCGGGTCACCTCAACGGATGCCTGCGGTCCTGGATAGCCAGGCGCCGAAGCAGTGATCTCGGTACGGGCGCTTCGGATGATGCCTCGTTCGAGTGCTCGATACATCCTGGTCTCCTGTCACCGGGTGTGGGTAGGTAGGCGGGCTGGCGTGGTGACCCGGCCCGCGGCGTCACCACGCCAACGTCAAGGGGCCTGGATCACTGGATGCACGTGGAGTTGGAACAGGCCGACTGGCAGGTCGAGGTACACCCGTCCGAGGTGGCGTTGAGCATGTCCCCCACCACGGGCGCAGACTCGATCGTGGTGATGTCGAGGTCGAAGTAGTCCTCGATCCGGGCGTTGCCGAGCACATCGAGCTCGTCGTGGGTCATCGTCATGAGCGTTCTCCTCAGAGATATCGATTGATGGTCACCGAGCCGACCGACCCGGCAGCCTGACCGCGTAGTTCTTACGGCCAGGAGATCGTGACGCGCGTGTGCCGGCGCCGAATCGTGCGCGTGAGAGAGGCGTTGTCATCGCTGCCGTCTGGTTCGGGGGCGGCGGCACGGCGAGCGATGTTGAGATGGGGATCCTTGCGGCGTGCGGTGCCCCACGCCCGGATCTGCGCGGCGTATGTGTCGGCCACGGACTTGGCCTCAGGTCCGTGGCCGATGACCCCGATCTCCCAAGCCTCTGGGTCATCAGTGCCCCGCACGGTGCGATAGGCAAAGGAAGCAGCATCCACCCACGTCGGAACACCAAGCGGCGAGGCGGAGGCCACGAGCCCTGCGGCCTTTGCCCCAAGATCTGCCACCAGCAGCGGCATCGGGTCCAGTGCCGTAGTGAGCCACAGGTCGAGGTGTTCCAGCGACTCTGTGCCGCCCATGGTGACACCGGTCCACTCCGTCACCGGTGTCATGCGTAGTGCCGCACCCAGGGCTTCGGCATCGAACGTATCCCCGCCGTCGACCCGCAGCGCGACGCGCTCCTCGGACGTTCCGTTGAGGAGGATCAGACGTTGGGCGTCCTCCCCTGATCCCTGCATCGGGACGAAACCACACACCTCGACGCTGGTGCTGTCCAAGCGGTCCCCATGGCGGGCGAGTCCGACGGTCCGGGTCATTCCACGCACTCGAAGCGGAGCCACGATCCGTCCTCCCGGAGCGAGCTGATCCCACCACGCCGGCGGGATGTCGGTCGTCTCGACCGTCACGATGATCCGGTCGAACGGCGCGTACGCTGCCGCTCCCTCCGCACCATCGCCGGTCACGACCGTCACGCGGTCGTAGCCTGCGGCCTCCAGGAATCGGTCCGCGCGGGCGGTGACATCGGCGTCGATGTCGAGGGTGACGACGCGACCGGAGGCGCCGACGATCTCAGCGACATAGGCAGCGTTCACGCCACCGGACCCGATCTCGAGGACGCGGTGGCCCGGTCGAAGCTCTGCTTGCTCGAGCTGGATCGCCTGGATCCTGGCCGCGGAGACCGAGCTGAGGTTCTGCCCCTCCGCACTGGTCTTCGTGACCAGCGCGTTCTCCGGGTCGTACGCCTGCTCCGGGTCGATACCGGAAATGAGATGGCGCGGAACCTTGCCCAACGCAGCGATCACCGCTGGAGTGCGCGCATCTCCAATAGCGACCAGATGGTCGACCATCTTCGCACGCTGCTCAGTGAAGGTCTCCTCTGTGGGCCTGAGGTTTCGATCGGACACGCAAGACTCCTGATAGTGGTTTGGCTAGGCATTCGGTAAGTGGGATCACTCTGTCGCCAGAGCGTCGGCTGACGGCGTGCTCGACGCGCTCTGACGTGAATCAGGAGGCTGCCTTTCGTAGACATCCTGTGCAGATCGCCTCGACGGTCGTGGACGCGGTCCTACGGGCGGGCAGCAAGTGCCACCGTCCAAGCCGCCGGCCACACGCTGTCCGCAGATAGCTGCTACGCCGACGCCCGAGCGCTTCGAAATGCCAGAACTCGCCGTGCTCGGTCTTGTAGACCTTGGGCGACCGAACGCGAGGCTGACTCGTAGCAACTGACGCCGGCGGGTCAGTCAGGGCGGCGGCTGTACTGACTTGGTTCATGTCGGCTCTCTCTCGAATCAGGCGGTCGTGGGCACTTTCGTCTGGCCACCAGTCAAACGGGGAAAGTGCGTTGGGAACATGGCACCGATGTCGCATCCGTGCTGCATCGGTGTCGCTGGGCCACCAACACAGCCACTCGTATGACGACCCGACGACTGGTTGGCCGCGAGCGAGTGGTTACGGCGTGGAACGCTCGCCGACGAGGTCCGCCATCAGATCACTCGCAGCAGCTTCGGCCCGGTCGATCCGATCCTGAGGAACTCCGCACACTCGTAGACAACCCGCCGCGATTGCGTGAGCCTCGGCGTGACCAACGTTGTCGCCGTCGGAACGGCTCCTGATCACAGTCTCGACCTGTTCGATCAAGATGCGGCCGAGTTGCTTGGCGGAGATCGTCGCCGCAACCGGTGGGCTGGCGATCTGGGCTCCGAGGCGACCATATGCCCGTGTCAGCTCTTGGAGCATGGGCTGGAACTGGTAGACCTCGCTGTTGGTGACGTCAGGCATCCGGTAGAGCTTGGCGATGTTGTGGGGTGCTCTCGCGAGGGTGCGTACGTCGACCAGGGCGAGCAGATACAGCGCCGCTTCTGGTACCTCGGCTGGGCACTCCGCCTCGATCTTCTCGACCTTGTCCAGACTCGGCCGCACCGACATCTGCAACAGCTCGTCAAGGATGCCGTCCTTGCCCTTGAAGTGGTAATAGAGCGATGCCTGGCGAATCCCAACTGCTTCCGCAATGTCTCGCGTGGAGGTGGCAGCAAACCCTTCGTTGACGAAAAGGCGGGCGGCGGATTCAAGGATCTCCTCGCTAGGAGCGAGGTTACTACGCCGGCCCTCCACCCGGGGACGGCCAGCTCGCCCGCCGGATCTTGTGGCGGATAGCGTCATCGATCCCACAACGCTCCTTGAGCCCTCCAGGCGCCGCTGGCGCCGTGGGTCCGCACGTCGCGTGCTCGTTCCACGGTGGCTCTCCAAATGTTGGTTGACTTGGTGAAGCTCAAGCCTGCTGATCCTGTGCCATGGCAGGCCAGGCTCTTTACTCCCCGTGTTGCTGGTCACCAACCTGAGCCACTGGACATATATTGGACAGGTGCTGTCTAGCCCTGCGCTCTCCGTCGACGAGGTCAAGAACGACCTGAAGCGCCTCCGCGCGGGCCACGGCTTGGCTCGACCAACAGCGTTGCTCACCACGCTCACCGATCCCGTACGGGCATATTTCGCCAACGGGAAAGCGGGCGAACCGGGTTCCGCTGACGAAGTCACTCAGCTCGTGGCGGTGCTGCGCCGCGCGATCGAGGGTCTGTCAGCCGACGAGCGCCTCTATGTGGAAGTGGATTTCAACCTCGTCCCTGAGCATCGCTACTCCACACTCACCGAGCGCCAGGAGTCGCTGGCGCTTCAGCAGAAGTGCGCCGCAAAGACCGTTCGGCGACGGTCAGATCGGGCGCTGGATACCCTCGCGTACCTGCTCCTCAGGCGGGATGCAGGCTCTCCTGAGCCACAGACCTCGCCGCCTCCCGGTGACAGCTCAGCTACAGGCCGCCCCCGGCAGATGGGCGAGAAACCGTCCCCTTCGAGTGACGACCTACGTTCGTTCTGGCAGTTGTCGAATAGCTCCCATGTCGACATCGTCTGCTCGGAGATCCCAAAGGACGAATGTCCTGAGTACGCCTCCCCGACGGATCGGAACTATCTGCGGTACGCCAAGTTCGCGGACCTCGACACACTCATCTATCTGCGGACCAGGTTCGCGCAACTCGCCCCGACAGTGACCGTCCGAGACTTCGCTCCATCGGAGTACTACGACACCCAGGCCGATGTTGTCGTCGTCGCCGGCGGACCTCCGTGGAACGCGACCTATCGGGAGTTCCTTCCACACCTGCCGTACTACTTCGAGCCCAACCCACTGGGCGAGGACGACCCCTTGGTCGTACCGGGCTTGGACGGTCTGACCCTCGGCCCACGTTGGACAGAGCGACAAGAGCTCCTCGAAGACCTCGCCGTGTTCACCCGTCTCACACTGGCCCAGGGCACGACCGTGTTCTTGCTCGGCGGCTGCTTGACCCTCGGCGTTCTCGGAGCAGCCCGCAGCCTGCTCGAAGCAGGACGTGGCGCACGCAGCGTCCGCTACGTCACAGAGTTGGTCGGTGAGGACGACTTCGTTCTGGTCACCGAAGCCCGCCGGATCGGTGGCATCACCGATGTTGCCGACCTCGCTCTGGTCAACCCGCTGCTCCTGCTCTCACGCCGGAACAACGACCCGTTCACCACGCTCGTCGACAACTCAGAGCGTTACACCGGCCTCCGGGCGACCAAGACAAGCAAAGGAGCAACGGCGCGGTGACCTCAGCCACCGACATCCGTACCTATGTGATCAACCTGAAGCGACGACCTGATCGGCGTGCATGGATCGCTGGCTCGCTTCCCCCGGAGCTGCCAGCCATCTTCACCTCGGACTGGGAGGGCCCGTTCGACGGTCACGAGCTCGACCGAGCCGACCTCGAAGAGGCTGGCTATAGCCTCTTTCCCTGGCAGATCGAGTCCGACAACTCGTGGTGGAGCCGCCCGCTCAAGTACGGGGAGATCGGGTGCACTCTGTCGCATCTGGCCTGCTGGCGCCACGCAGCCCAGAACGGCGGCGAGCCGTACATTCTCGTTCTCGAGGACGACGCGGTTCTGCAACCGACCTTCTTGGAGGAGCTGCTCGGCGCCTTGGAACGCCTCGATGGGCGCGTCCCCTTCGATCTCCTGTATCTGGGTCGCTATCTGCTGGATCCCGATCAGGAAGCCGTACCCGGATTCGTTTCGCCCGGCTACAGCCACTGCACCTTCGGCTATCTACTCACTCGGCCGGCACTTGACGTCCTGCTCGCCACACACCTCGAGGCGGCCGTGGTCCCGATAGATGAGTTCCTCCCCTCGCTCTACATCGATCATCCACGTGCGGATCTTCGCGCTCGTTTCCCTCGCCAGCTCACCGCCCTGGCCTTCGACCCGCCCATCGTCTACCAACGGCCGAAGACCGAGGCGGGCAGCGACACCGAGGACTCCGACTTCGTCGCTGATGACTCGCGGAGCACCAGCGTCGATCCCGTCAGGCACAGTTGGCTCGCTCACACAGCCACCGCGGGTGAAAGGGAGTAGTTCGGATGCAGCACCTGGAGTTGCCCTCGGTCGATGGCATTCGACTGGATGCCGCTTGGCATGCCGCGAAGGGACACGGCAGCCGAGGTGTGGTCGTGCAGGCTCATGGAATCAATGCCGATATGACCGAGGGTGGAATGTTCGTACGGCTCGCCGACCAGTTGGCGGAGGCCGACTTCAACGTGTTGAGGTTCTCCTTCCGGGGACACGGCATGAGCGGCGGGACCCAGCGTGGCGTGACGATCGCAGGCGAGATGCTTGATCTGCAGGCGGCCGTCGACTACATGACCGATCGCTTTCCCGGCCCCTTGACGATCGTCGCATCGAGCTTCGGAGCAGTCTCGACATCACTCTCCCTTCCCTGGCTCGAAGGGCGCCTGGACCGTCTGGTGCTGTGGAACCCTGTCCTTGACCTGAAACACACCTTCCTCAACCCAGAACTCCCTTGGGGTCAGGAGAACTACAGCGCGGCGCAGCAGAGTCTGTTGAGCAGTCAGGGATTCCTCACGATCGACGACGAGTTCGAAGCCGGACGCGTGCTGTTTGAGGAGTTTCGCCACTACCAACCGCTCCCCTGCCTGGCGGCGAGCCCGATCCCCGCACTTGTGGTCCACGGCGATCGCGACAGCGCGGTCTCCTACGAGATCGCCCAACAGGCGGCTGCGACCAGACCGAACACCGACTTCCACACGGTCGGTGGCTCCGACCACGGATTCGACACTCGCCAGCGGGAAGACGAGGCAGTCTCGACCACCATCGAATGGCTTGTCGACAGCGACAGGAAACATGCATGAACATCGAGCAGCTTTACGCCCCCACCGACATCAATGCCAGCACCATCCTCGGCAGACACTGCGTGATCGGGTACCCGAAAGAAGACCGACTTCGCGCTGAGCAGCGCAAGCCCGGTTCCGCCGCAGCCGGCAGGCCGGTCGCCGTTGGCGCGGACTGCCTCATCGGCAACCACGCCATCATCCACGAAGGCGTGGACGTCCATGACGGCTGCGTGATCGAGGACCAGGTTCGCATCGGCTACGACAGCACGATCGGGAGGCGCACGCGCATCGTCTACGGCGCCTACATCTGCGACCGAGTCACCATCGGAGCAGACGCAACCGTCGCCGGGTTCATCTGCGACGGAACCACCATCGGCGACCGCTCCACAGTGATGGGCGAACTGGTCCACGAGTACACCCAACCGCACGAGGGCTGGTGGGGTGTCGACGAAGCCCCGCCAGTCATCGAAGCCGACTCCGTGGTCGGCTACGGCGCACACGTCGTGGGCGGTGTTCACATCGGGCCGCGCAGCTACGTCGCCGCGGGCGCGGTCGTCACCAAGGACGTACCGCCAGAACACATCGTGACCGGCGTCAACATCCACACCCCGGCGGACCGCTGGACGGGCGACCGTCTCCAGGGCTTGATCCGCCACTGGCAGTCGAAGCCGAGCACCCCGACTCCGTGATGGGGCCGCCGACCAGCGCGAAGCTCTGGTCCCGCGATCCCTCCGACCGCTCGGGCCGAAAGGATCCGATCATGGAAGTGATCGACGCGAGGCGGCCTCGGATCCTGCGTCGCGCCGATCACCCCACCATCAAACGGTCGCCTAGGTCACAGCCGGTAGCGCACTGGCGCTGCATCTTCGTCGCATCCGCTGGGCGCCGGTCGTTGTAGCACCTGTGTAGCAACCACGTCGTGACGCTGGTTCTGATCACGCAGCCCGTCGTACCGTGTAGGGGTCGTTGCGCCGCGGGAGCGCACCTCCGACTCGAGCTTCTTGGGAGCGCTCATGGACGCCAGGCGAGATCAGCTGATCGCACGTCGCAAGGCTCTTGGACTGACCCAGGAGGCATTGGCCCGCGAGCTCGAGGTCGAGCGTACGACCGTCGCTCGTTGGGAGACAGGAGCAACCACGCCGGGTCTCTGGGCGCACCGGCCTCTGGCCGATGCGCTGCAGGTGCCCATAGGCGCGGTCTCTGCGTTGCTCACCAACGCCTGGACGGCAGCCCCGCCCTCGCGCGAGGCGCTTCCTGACGCAGAAGAACGCGCTGAAGCCCGGCGCCTGCTCAGCCACGCCGCTGAAGTCACCCTCGACCTAGAGTCGGGGCTCGCAAGCTCGTGGGGCGAACCGATCGACCAGGTCAGCGCGCCCGCACCCCAGCGGATCGGGCCTACTGATGTCGAGCACGTCATCAACCTCACCGCCGCAATGCGCGGAATCGACTACGCCCACGGTGGAGGAGCATGCCGCGACGCCGTCGCGGCGCAGTCGCGATGGACCGAGCAGCTGCTCACTGCTGACTGCAGCGCCGAAGTACGCACCCAGCTGCTGGTCGCGCTCGCTGACCTCCACAACCTGGCCGGCTGGTCATCCTTCGACGTCGGGATGTACTCCACCGCACGACGTCACTTCGCACGCGCAATCGAGCAAGCACGCGAAGCCGAGGACGACTCACTGACCGCCAACGTGCTCTACCGCATGGGCCGCCTCCACCTTCACCGCGGCCTCCACCGCGAGGCACTCCGGTTCTTCCAGCTCGGGCAAGTCTTTGCACGCAGCACCGGTTGCGGCACCACCGCCGCCATGCTGAGCGCCAACGAGGCATGGGCCTACGCCTACCTCGACGACAAACCCCAGATGGCCCGCTGCCTCCTGACCGCACACGAGGAGTTCGCCGACGCCGACACCACCGCGGCAGCCTCGTGGGTCGCCTTCTTCGGCGCCTCCGACCTCGACGCCATGACCGGAATCACCCTCACCTCGCTTCCCTCGTCCACCGAGACCGACATGGCACGCGCCATGGAGCACCTCGACACCTGTGTCGAAGCCCGCGGCCCCGCGATGGCACGCAGCCTCACCTTCGAACTGACCGCGCTCAGCGTCGCGGCGCTGCAGGTCGGCGACCACGACCGCGCTCTCGACGTCGGCCGCGCAGCCCTCCACAACGCCTCCGCGGTCCGCTCCGTCCGCACGATCGACCGACTCGAACCACTCCAGTCCACGGCTACGGTCGCGGGCCTCAGCGACGCCAGCGACCTAGCCCACGACATCGCCACCCTCCGAGCTAGCGCCTGATGACCCACCTGCAACCCACCCCCACTCCTGGCAGCACGCCCAACCGGGACTCGTGGCCCTACGTCGTTCTCGCCGAGACCTGTGCGCGCATCGGCGCGGACGCGTCGCACGCCCGGCTGATCAAGTTCACCAACAACGCGGTCTTCGCCCTCCCGAACAGCCGCCTTGCGGTCCGCATCGCCGGGTCGAGCGCAGTTGGCCAGAGCGCACGCAAGATCGTTGACGTCGCCCGATGGCTAGAAGCCCACGACATGCCCACCGTGCGGCTCGCCACCCGACTGGCGCAACCACTCGACATCGACGGTCACGCCGTCAGCATCTGGGAGCTCGTCCCTGACACCGGACGCCCCCCGACCGGCCGCGATATCGGGCACATCCTGCACCGCTTCCACTCGCTCCCCGATGCTCCCGACGACCTACCACCGTGGAGCACTCTCAGCCTGATCCGCTCCCGCCTAGAAACCACCAACGTGCTGACCAAGGACGAGCTGGCCTTCCTCGCAGAAACGGCCGATGCCATCGCTATCGACCTCGAGGACGTCGAGTACCTCCTCGAGCCCGGGCCGATCCATGGCGATCCCTTCGTCGGCAACCTCATCCCTGGCCCGGACGGCCCGATACTGTGCGACTTCGACTCCACCTCCTTCGGGCCCCGGGAGTGGGACCTCACGCCGGCCGCGGTCGGGCGACTCCGCTTCCGGTACCCGCTCGACTACCATGGCCAGCTCGCCGAGTCCTACGGCGTCGACATCCTCACCTGGACGGGTTTCCCCGTGTTCCGACGGCTACGAGAACTGCAGCTCGTCTGCAGCGTGCTGCCCGTCCTGGCCACCAACCCGGGCGTCCGGGAACAGTGGCGCCACCGATTCGACACCTTCCGCAGCGGGGACCTCGATGCACGATGGACGACATACAGATGACGCTTGATACCAGCAACGGGAACGGCGCGCTTGATAAGGCTTTGCGCTAGCGTTGGGCATGGGCTTCTCGTATCTCCGATCTGGCCGGTGACCGCTGGTTTCGCAGTCGATCTCCAATCAACCGGGAACTGAGGAGCGGCGCCCATGGCATCGGTGTCGCACTGTTGGGGCATCTGTGGCTCGCCGCTGCGCGTGCCGCACTGCCAACAAGTCCGATCTGGCTCGGGAGGATGTATGCCGCGACGTACGGAGCTCGTGCGCCGACGAAAGGTCGCCGGCTTCTCCCAGGAGCGCCTCGCCTACGCCATGGAGGTCGACCGCAGCACGATCGCACGCTGGGAATCTGGCGATGCAACGCCACTGGCTACCTTCCGCCCGAAGCTTGCTGCCCTCCTCAAGATCAACTCCGATGAACTCGACGAGATCCTCCAAGACGGATCCGCTCGAGGGTCCGGCGAACCGGAGATGATCGTTGCTCGGCCCGCAAGCGTGGTCATCAGTGGGAGCCGTGTGCCGGGATACGACCCGGCAGTCCTCGACGAAACAGTGGCCGCTCTTGCCAGATTGATCGCAGTGTCCGGCGTAACCGTCAACCACGGGCCTGTCGGCATTGGGATCGAGGTGGTCACCTACGTCGCCGACCAGTTCCGGCCAGCCGGGTTCGCGATGAGCGCCGCCCGATTCGGTCGTGAGAACGTGGTCCACGGAGGGGACCTGATGATCGTCGTCGGCGGCGCCTCAGGCACAGCTGCCGAGGTCGCGATCGCCCAAGCTCTTGGGATACCCGTGCTCCCCTTCGGACCAACTGGCGGAACAGCCGCCCGAACGCTCGAAGCCATGCGCAAAGCCGACCACACCGGTGACAGGTATGTTGCCGAACTCATGACCTGTACGACGCCGACCCAGTTCACTGCGCTCGTCGAGCGCACGATGAACGAGATTGGAACCCTCCTGTGAGCCGTCCCTACGTTCTCCTTTCCGTGGCAGCGTCGCTGGACGGATACATCGATGACGCCACCACAGAACGGCTGTTGCTGTCGAACGACGAGGACTTCGACCGGGTCGACGAGGTCCGCGCCGGAGTCGACGCGATCCTGGTCGGCGCCAACACCATCCGTGCTGACAATCCCCGCCTCATGGTTCGGTCCGACGACCGCCGTGAGAAGCGCATTGCTGATGGCCAGCCACCAACTCCGGTCAAGGTCACCATCAGCAGCGGCGGTGAACTCGACCCATCAGCGAAGTTCTTCGCAACCGGCGAGGTCGACAAGATCGTCTACACGACACAAGCAGCCGCGTGGGACCTCAACGCCAGGCTTGGCGCGGTCGCGACCATCGTAGATCTGGGCGACTCGGTGACGGCTGAGGCGCTCTTGGATGACCTCGCCAATCGCGGCGTCGAAAGACTGATGGTCGAAGGCGGCGGGACTATCCACACGCTCTTCCTCTCCTCCGGTGTAGTCGATGAACTGCACCTCGTCTTCGCACCGTTCTTCGTCGGCGACGCCGCGGCCCCGAGCTTCGTCAACTCTGCTGACTTCCCCCAGGACCCCAACCACCGGATGCAACTCGTCGAGACCCGACAGATCGGCGACTGCGTGCTCCTCCGCTACCTTCCTCAGCGCTCATGAGTGGACTTACCGACATCGACCGGGCACTCCTCTTGCGCGCGATTTCGCTCGCCGACAACTGCCCGCCCTCGACCACGGCGTTCGCCGTCGGTGCCCTAATCGCAATGGCCGACGGACGTGTGCTCGGCGAAGGCTGGTCCCGCAAGAGTGACCCCCACGTGCACGCTGAAGAGGCCGCACTCGCCGACGTCGCCGACCCCAGCCTGCTGGCAGAAGCCACGATCTATTCCTCCCTCGAGCCGTGCAGCACACGCGCCTCGCGACCCGTGAGCTGCACCCAGCACATCCTGATCGCCGGGATCCCCCGCATCGTCTACGCCTGGCGCGAGCCGTCTCTGTTCGTCGACTGCATCGGGGACGAGTTGCTCCGCGCAGCCGGTCGCGATGTCATCTTCGTCCCCGAGCTGACCGAGGCAGCACGTGAGCCCAACCTCCACCTCTTCGGGTACCAATGAGCGGGTATGACGTACGTCAGTGACGGGAGATGCAGCATCCCTGCCGGCTGCCAAACATTCGAGCTCACCGCCGCCAAGAGGGCGAGCCTTCCTGGCGGAGAATTCGACTGCCGAGGTCCCGTCACCTTCGTCAAGGTCTGGCGCGTGCCGCAGCCAAAGGCGACGCAGGGTCCGGCCCCAGCGGTAGACCCGGACGGGGCCAGCGACGCCCATGGCCTAGGGCGACGCTGACCGGGTCAAGTGTTCCTATCTCATGCGCTGCGCCACGACAAGCTTCGTTCCGTCGAGGGTGTCGCCGATATCAGCCGTTGCCCATGTAGCGATCTGACTGTGGCTGACCTCTAGCAACGCGGTGAGGTCGGCCGTTCCAGGCCGTTCTGCGAATGTCGCGTCCAGAAACGTCGAGCCCGTCGCTCCGATGGCCTCGCCGTCGTCATCGACCTCGTCAACTTCCCACCGGCCGATCGAGATTCCCCACCCGGGCGCGCCGAACAAGTTCTCCGACATCCTGGGCCCGACCTCGAGATAGAAGTCGTGGTCCCCGGACTCGGAGTCGAACGGATCGATGAAGAAGTCGAGGCCTTCCAGGCTGAAGGATGTGAGCGCATCCGGCGAACATCGCGTGTACGCGTCGAGCATCATCCGGAGATCGTCGGCGGCGAGCTGCCGGTCTGCATCCGTGTCGTAGTCGTCGTGCTCTTCGAGGTGCTCTCGGTCCCGCTCGGAGAGCCCGAGGTCTTCTGCGTAGATGAACGGATCGCCGTGCTCCCAGAGGCGCCGGCCTTCTGTGTCTGACGTTTCCTCGCCCTCGGCCTCCGCGAGAGCTACCTGGAGCCAGTTGGCCTCGGTTGCGAGCTCGGCCTCGACCGCCGTTCGCACGGGCGGAGGCACCGCAGCCAGGGCCTTGTCGAGGTCGGCGAGCGCATCGTGAAGACGCCATGTCGCCAGGACGTACCAGAGGCTGTGAGCCCCCTCGAGAAGGAAGGAGCGTTCCTTCGGATTAGACATTGCATCGAGGTGGTCACGCGGGTAGTCGTCCACAGGTCCGAATCGTGTGTCCCACGTACTCACCGGCATGGTCGCGCTTGCCGAGGCCCGGTTCAGTGCGTCCACAATCGGCTCCGCGAGCCCAATGGATTCGACGCTCGTGACCGTGGATGACGTGAGTCCGGACGGTCCTCGGAACGTCGCCAGGATCTGGACCCTGCCCCGGTGGGCGTGGTGGGAATAGATAGTCACTTCAGGTAACACCCTTTCGGTTGGCACACAGCCCAAGTGCGCGCGCCAACCTGAAGTAGCGAACGATGATGGAAGGTCGGCGGTAGCGCAGGTGCAGTCCAACGCTCCGTGCCGCAGATCGACCGGCGGTGGTTCAGGCGCACTCCCGAACTCCTTGCCCGCACCCACCGTACTAGGTCGACCAAGATGGCTCGACCGGATCGAACACGCGTGTCGCGCTCGGTCATTTCCTGGTCGACGGTCGGGCAAACAGGCTCAAGGGGCCCTCGAGCACTCGGCAAAGCGGTGGTGGCCGACCGCTTTGATACACGGGCCTGGCTCACCGCGGGCGTTCCGTTGTCGCGCCCCCGCGGCGTAGTCAGCTCCACTTGCGGAGGGTCGAGGGCACAGCACCGACGGCAACCTCCAATTTGAGCGTTCTCAGCGCGGCTACTGGCGCCGGGGAGTACTCGACCGCCGAAGCGAACGACACCGTCGGATCCATCGGCGGTCGCGGGCGAGACACACCAACCGTAACCAGAGTCGTGAGGCAAAACTGTCACCGATGTCTTGAGACATCACAGACCGGGCGACAGTCTCTTGGGGGATGCCATCTGACCTGCGAGAACGCACGAGATTCCCCCAACATCCCCGTGGCTGGAGGTAGGAGTCGGGGGATGGGGGATGTCCATCGTGGAGGACATGAAGGTCCCATCCACACCCACCGCGAAGCGGGTCGCCGAGGCGATGCGCGAGGCGCAGACGCAGCAACTCCGTGACGCTGCACTGATCCTCGCTGATGCCGGCGTACCCGTGTTCCCGTGTGTGCCGCGCGGGAAGCGGCCACTGACCGACAGTGGCTTCCTCGCCGCGACCACCGACCCTCGCCAAGTCGCCCGGTGGTGGCTCCGCTCCCCCGCCGCCAACATCGGGATGCCGACCGGGGCCGCCTCCGGCCTGGTGGTCGTCGATGTCGATGTCCACTCCGGAGGCAGCGGGTTCGCTGCCTTCGCACGGACCGAACGAGCCGGGCTCACGTCTCAGTGGTCCTTCCTGGTCCGCACACCGTCGGGCGGTCTGCACGCCTATTTCGCACCAGGCCACGATGGCCAGAGGAACTGGCAGGCGAACGGCACCCACGTCGACTTTCGTGGTGAAGGAGGGTACGTCGTCGTGCCGCCCTCACAGGTGAGCGCAGCAGACTACAGGTCACGGTCGTACGAGCTGATCGCGATCGCACAGCACCCCGGCAAGCCGCTGGACGCAGACCGTCTCCGTGCCTTCCTCACCCCGCCTCGCCAGATCCCTCGACCTACCGGGATGCCCGCCGCCGGCGCTCGCCCGGACCGTCTGGCGGCCTGGCTCGCCAATCGTCCAGAGGGCACGCGGAACGGTGGACTGTTCTGGGCGGCTTGCCGAATGGCCGAGGACGGGCAGCGTTACGACGCGACGCTGTCGGTTCTCGGAGATGCGGCCAAGTCCGCCGGACTGGGCGATCGTGAGGTCGAGTCGACCATCCGATCGGCCTACCGGATCGCATCACGCCTGGGACCGGGGAGCCGCCTGGGCCCTACCCAGACCCGCACGGCGACGACAACTGAGGCGGTGGCGCTGTGAACAACGCAGTGTTCTATCGGCGGCACGCGATGCCCCCGAGCCAGAAACCAGTCGACACTCCCCCGTCGGAAGTCTCCAAGCTCGCCGTCCACGGCGACCCGTCCCAAATCGCCTGGCAGCAGGATCCACAGCGGGATCAGAACTCGATCAGATGGGTCCGGCCGAGCGAACTGCCCACGATGGTGGCCAACCGCTACGTACGTCAGGTCGTCGATGCGAACGCGGCCGCTGTGCGTCAGGTGCGAAACCTACCAAGCCGTGCGATAGCGCGCACCCGCATCGCCAGGTCGCAGCTCGAACGGAATGCCACCCAGCATCATGAGGGAGGGATCGCGCGATGAGCTTTGTCGACTCCGAAGGACTGCGGTCACTGCTCTACCGGCTCTACGGCGCCGGCCCCAATGCCTGGCGCGACGATCCCGAGGTTGCCGAACTCATGACGTACACGATGGAGAAGTACGGCGCGCTGGCCCGGCGGCACGGGTTCGAGCCTGCTGATGCGGCGGCTGCAGCGTACGAGGTTCTTCGCACCCGACCGGTCCGTAAGGCGGAGGATCCGTGGGCGGTGGTCACCCATGCGGTCCAACTCTCGATGATCGCTGAGGACCGTGCGGCCGGGATGCTCTGCTCGGATTCGCGTGTTCGGCGAGCGGACATGGCCGGGTTCCACGACGCCAAGCGGCTCAGCGACCGGGAGAACTCTCTGGCCGACTACCACCCCGCGTTTCAGGAAGCGCCTGCTCAGGATCTCGCGGTCCTGGTCCTCGACGCACAACGGGAGAAGAAGACTGAGGCCCGCCGCGAAGAAGCTGGCGAAGTCGATCCCGAGCCACAGCACAAGGGAACACCGAACGCCTTCATGGCGCTCGACCAGATCGTTGACGTGCTCGTCGGGTTCGGATGGCCGGAGCCGACCGCGCGTGGGGCGCTGGAGTACATCGGCTCGCGTCTGACCTTGTCGGGATCTCGGCAAGCGGCATACGAACGGCTACGCCGCGAGCGGCAGCCGTGGCTCCGGTTCGACCTCGACCTGGAGGTCTGGGGCACCCTCCTACGTGCCGTACTCGGGTCGCCCGACCCGGACCGCGCCAAGACCCTCACCGGCAAGGGCATGTGGTGGCGGTTCTGCAAAGGCCACGAGGCCGAGCAAGTCCTCGCCGATCCCTCCCTCCGCCGGGCGCTCGTGACATCAGCCCGCTACGTACGCCGCAGGAGATCTCATGTCTGACCCCGGCCACTTCGAGGTCGAGCGGACCATCGACTCCATCACCATCGGCGTACGCCACCGCACGGACCTCGGCGACCTTCAAGCGCTCAAGGAGTCCATAGAGAACCTCGGCCTGCTCCAGCCCATCACCATCACACCTGACGGCACACTGCTGTGCGGCCGTCGACGCCTGGAGGCCGTCAAGGAGCTTGGCTGGCGGAGCGTACGTGTCTGGGTGCGCTCCGGGATCTCCGACGACCTCAAAGGCCTGATGGCCCTCCAGGACGAGAACCTGCTGCACAAGCCGTTCTCCCCGATCGAGTCCGAGGCCCTCTACCGAGAACTCAAAAAGGTGCTCGCCGAGGACGCGGCCCAACGTCAGGAGGCGACTCAGTTCGGCGCCGGCGCGGCCGAGGGCAACGGGGAGAACCACGGTGCCGATGATTCATCGGCACCGTCGCGACCTGGCGATGCGCGAGACCAGGCTGCAATTCTGGTTACCGGCGCCAACGCCCACCAGCGGCTTGAACGGATCGGCCGGATCAAGGACGTCGCCGACGACCCCACCCGCCCCGCGCACGTACGCAAACTGGCCAGTGACTCACTCGATCAGATCAACAACGGAGCTCCCGTCTCCTCCACCTACGAGCGGGTCATGGACCTCGCTCGCCAGGCCGAGGCAGACCCATCCTTGCCCGACCTCGACGCCCTCGCCGAGGAAGCGCTCAAGCGGATCTGCGAGCCACGTACGCGACGCACCAACCCTTCGGGCACGCCACGTAAGTCTGAGTGGTCGACCCGGTCCTTCGTCCTGATGTGGACCGACATGGACGGCTGGTGGACCCACTACGACGCTGCCGAGATCGGCACCGAACTCAAGGATGCCGAGTGGGAACTCCTCAAGCGAATGCACGAGACCCTCACGGCGTTCGTCGAAGAGGCCAGGGATGCGCGAAAAACCACGATGCCGACGGCCGCGACGGCGTCCTAGGATGCAGAGCATGTTGATGCGCAGACCACGTGACGCCGGGCTCCTACCCAGGCGGCGGTGACCTACCTGCAATCCCGTGGGATGGACGCCGTCGCAGAAGCCCGGAGCGTCACATGTCCCGTACCGACAAGACCCAGCCGTACCGCGTCCGCCTGTGGGACGGCACCCTTGCCCGCACCGCCGTCCACGACCACCGTGACGGCGTCTGCGACCTTCCCGCCGACGTCCGCGAGGACCTTTCTTCGTACGCCCTCACCGGCGGCTTTCGTGCTGCTTCGTCCTGCTACTGGACGATGCACTTCACCGGCACCATGTCCTGCTGCTGCAGCATGTGCCACGACGGCGCTGGCCTTCGCGCCGAACGCCGCGCCGATCGCCACCGCACCCGCCGTGAGCTCGCCGACCTGGTGAAGGAGGCGAACAGCAATTGGCGCGAACTCGCCTGAGCGCCTCTCCGTCGGGGTGGTGATCGCGGACACCTTGGTGGCATGAACGCACCCTCGACAGACCGCGCATCCGGGTCAGCTGGATCCCTCCACCTCAGCGTCCGCTACATAGGCGATAGTCCGGATGAAGACGGTGGGGTCCGGCGCTGCTACCGATATCAGGTCGACGACACCGACTCTCCCGACGGGCCAGTGATCGGGACCGATCTCTACTCCGGCGTTGGCGCCCCCGTCGACGCGCACGCAGCGCTCGCCACGCTGGTGTCATTTGTCTCCGCGGCCGGCGAGGCGTACGGACACACGATGCGCGGCGGTCAGTCCGAGAACCAACACCTGTTCCGGCGAGGAGTGGCTGAAGCGGCGTACATGAACTCCGACGAACTCCAGGTCCTCGCAATGGATCTGGAGCACCTGGCGTCCAGGGGCCGCCGCACCAACGAGAAACGCTCGCCGCAGGGTGACACCCCCACTCTTTGAGGTTCCGGCGGCGGCCTCGCACCTCTCCTCCGACGCCCAGCTCAGGAGAAGTGATGCGGACCAGAACCTACACATCCCGCCGCAGGCGGCTCACTCTTGCCGCGCTACTCGTCGGCGTACTCGCAGCCGCGCTGTTCACGGCTAGCGGCATCTTGATCGTGACCGACGGAGCCAGGCAGCGCGAGGACATACCCAACCAACGCCCAACGCCGATGCCGGCTCCCAGTTCACCGGCGCCGGCCGTTGCGTCAACCGAGCAGAGCGATCCGCGGCGGTTCGCGGTCGCGGCAGCGGAACTGGTCTTCGAGTGGGACACGACGACCAGCACCAACACGGACGGCTACCTTGCTCGAGTCGTCGCGATCGCTGATCCGGGCGGCATCGAGTCTGACGGACTGGTCTCCGACCTCACCGCGTATGTCCCCTCCCCCGAGGCGTGGCTTGAGCTGCGCGAGTACCGGACGCGTCAGCGTCTCGAGGTTACCTCGGCGACGGTTCCCGCTACCTGGGAGGCGACCGCCCGCAAGGGCGAGGCGTTCGGCCTCGAGCGTGGCACCACGGCGTACACGATCACCGGCATCCGCCACCGGACCGGCACCTGGAACGGCGATCGCGTCGCCACCCGCCATCAGGTGACCTTCACGGTCTTCACCATCTGCCGTCCCCGCTACCCGACCTGCTATCTCCTTCGATTCTCCCGGCTCGACCACCCGCTCCCCTGAGGACCACCGATGCGTAAGGTCGTGGTCTTCCTTGTCCTGGTCGCCTTCCTGCTCACCCCAGCCACGTACGGCACTGGCGTCGCTCTCGCCGCGACCTTCACCGCAGCATCGACGGCAACCTGCGGCCTCGCTGCCCTGGGCCCGATCCCCGCCAGCCTGACCGCGACCACTGCCGACGGCGTCACGATCCGGCTCGACCGTAAGCAGCTCGCGCACGCTGCGACGATCATCAGGGTCGGCGGCCGCACGCCTAGGATCGGACGCGAGGGCGTCCTCGTCGCGCTCATGGCCGCGCTGACCGAGTCGAGTCTGCGGATGCTCGCCAACACCAGCGCCTGGCCGGAGTCAGCGCAGCTCCCGAACGACGGCAACGGGGGCGACCACGACTCCCTCGGACTCTTCCAGATGCGCCCCCTCACCGGCTGGGGCACGGTCACCGAACTAATGGACCCGACCTACCAGGCGCGAGCCTTCTTCGGCGGCCCCAACGGCCCCAACCACGGCTCACCGCGCGGCCTCCTCGACATCCCTGGCTGGCGCAGCCTCCCGAAAGGTGCGGCAGCCCAAGCTGTTGAGGTCTCCGCCTTTCCCGACCGGTACGCCCGCTTCGAGCCGGTCGCCGAGCGCATCGTGACAGCGCTGACCAAGTCAGCGGATCGCAGCCACGCTGACGTCCCCGAGACTGGCCAGGTCGTCTTTCCTCTTCCCGCAGGATCGTGGACCCCGACCAGCCCGTTCGGGATGCGCACCGACCCAGTCACCGGCGCGCACTCGCTGCACACCGGGTCTGACTACGCCGCACCGGCGGGCACGCCGATCCTCGCCGCCGCCGACGGCCGCGTGGTGTTCGCTGGGAACGTGTCCTCCGGCTACGGCCACCTCATCCTCATCAAGCACACCGTGAACGGCAGCTCCGTCCACTCGGGCTACGCCCACATGTACGCGACCGGCATCCACGTTCACGCAGGACAGCGGGTCTCTGCAGGCCAGCACATCGCCGACGTCGGCACTGACGGCAAGTCCACCGGCCCCCATCTGCACTTCGAAATTCGGCGCGGAGGCGCGTACGGCACACCCACCGACGCCAACCGCTGGCTGGTTGAGCACAGAGCAACCACCCAGCCGACCTTCTCCCCGAAGGAATCCTCAGAAAACTGCTGACAACCCCTGGGGGTATGTTGCAGAATCTTCACGCCCCGCTGGTGACCCGAGACGCCAGCGGGGCTCTTCATACCCCGGGACGCAGCATCCACCTCGTGTTCATGAGCGCTCCCCTCTTATTACGGCAGGTCCGACCCGATCTCGGCGCCATTGCCGGCACCAGTGATCTGCGTGAGATCGTCGGAGCGCTACTCACCTATGGGCTGCTGATCTCAATCACGATGCTGCTCGTGAGCTCGATCGCCTGGGCTGTCGCGTCCAGTGCCGGGAGCTGGCACGGCACCACGCGCGCGAAGGTCGGCGTACTCGTCGCGCTCGGCGGCGCAGTCCTCACCGGCAGCACACTCGCCTGGGCGAACTGGCTCATCGACATCGGCGCACGCCTCTGAACGATCAGCGATACTCCGCGATCAATGCCGCCAGTTCCGCATCTGGTCGCACATGCCGTTTGGAGAGCGGCCCGCACGGGACACCAGCCAGCGCCTGCGACAGCTCACTCAGATCAGGCGTTCCATCCCGGCGGTGGTCGGCGAGGAAGATGAAGTCGTTCATCGACCCGACGACGCTCCGGTCGGCAGTTGGACCGACACGTACGTCCTTCATCTGCTCGATCTCGGCGGCAATTATCTGCTCGGGGACGTTCTGGTCACGCAGGCGCCATCGCGATTACGTCGGCGACCCGGCCCGGCAGACCTTTGGCGGGAGCGAGAGGCGTGAGCACGGGTAAGCGGGTGCGCGAATTGACCAGGATCGCGGCCTGGGGACGCCAGGGCAGCAGGTTCGCGTACCAGTCGCCGAGAAAGGTCGTCGAGATCTCGCCAGGGGCGGGAGGAGGCCCGTCGATGCGGTCGCGAAGCTTCTTCGTCGCGCGTAGCACAAGCACGCAGGTCATCCTCCCCCCGTCAGCGCCTCCCGACGATCATCTCGCCGCGGCTCGTGGCCAAAGGCTTGGTCGGTCTGGGTGAGTGAAGACACCTAGCGGGCGTCCCGCCCCTCTTCACCAGTGGAGCCATCCGTGAGCATTCACGCACAGACGACCTACGTTGCGCTCGCCGCCGAGATCAACATCAGCCCGAACTCCGACGGCCTGCCCGGCATCGCTCAACTGCGTGAGATCGTCGGCGCGACGATGACGATCGGCCTGATCCTCGCCGTGCTTGCGTTGATCATCTCCGCGGTCGTGTGGGCTCTCGGGTCGAACACCTCGAATCCTCACCTTGCTGGCAGAGGCAAGCTCGGTGTCCTGATTGCGCTGGGGGCAGCGATCGTGTGCGGCGCGTCGGTCAGCCTCGTCAACTTCTTCTGGCAAGTCGGCCAGGCCGTCTGAAGGCGAGACGACGATGGGACTGTGCGACGCACCCGGCATCAACGAGGTCTGCAACCAAGCCACGGAGGCGACCACAAGCGCCATCGAGGGCTCCTTCGGCTGGCTCGCCGACGCCATGGGCGAACTGGCCAAGATGATGTTCGAGCTGACCTGGAAGGTGCTCGACGACACGACGTACGTCGACGTCACCTCCAGCGGCTACACCAAGGTCTACAACCTCATCTTCGGCATCGCGCTGCTACTCATGCTCGGCTTCTTCCTCCTCCAGGTCATGGCCGCGATGATCCGGCGCGAGCCCGCCGGGCTGACTCGAGCAGCGCTCGGAATGGCGAAGTCGGTCCTCGGGTCCTTCGTTGCCCTCGCCCTGGTGGGAACCGCGCTCGAGATCACCGACCAACTTTGCCTCGGTATCGTGCGCGCTGCCGGGATGACGATGAGCGAACTCGGGGACCGGATCGCCGTCCTGGTGGCGGTCGGCACCGTGGCGGGAGTCGCCAATCCCGGCGCCGCAACCTTGGCCAGCGTATTCCTGACCAGTCTCGCGGTTGGAGCGACGTTCTTCATCTGGATCAGCCTGCTCGTACGCAAAGCTCTGCTGCTCGTCGCCATCGTCTTTGCGCCAGTCGCCCTCGCCGGCTCCTCGTGGGACCACGCACGCGCCTGGGCCGGGCGATGGGCGTCGTTCGTGATCGCACTGATCTTGTCGAAACTCGTGATTGTGGTGATCTTCCTGATCGCCAGCACCCAGGTCTCAGCCCCGATCGACGCGGATCTGAAGTCATTGAGCGAGCCACTCTCGGGCATCGTGCTCCTGCTCGTCGCCGGGTTCGCGCCCTACATCGCCTACAAGGCAATCAGCTTCATCGGCTTCGACATGTACCACGCGATGTCGGCCGAGCAGGAGGCCAAGAACGCACTCAACAGGCCACTCCCTCTGCCCGCCCGCAGCCCCGGCATCCAGCCCCGCAAGGTTCTCGACGACTCCGGCCAAGAAGAGAGCAGTACGCCACCAGTGAGTCGCCCACCCACGCCCAGCGGGAGTTCAACGATTGCTCATGAGCCGCCCAAGGAAACGGCAGCACCGACACCGAGCTCGACACCGGAGATGTCCTCCGCGAACGCAGGCCCGGCGGCGGTCGCTGTCATGGGCGCCAAGCTCGTTGAGTCATCCGCCCAGGCAGGGCAAAAGACCGGCCAGACGATCGCCGAAGCCGCAGGCGAGCAGGCATCAGCCGACGACCCTCCTCGATCTGCGCCCTTGCCACAAGTCGCCGACCCAACGCCGGGTGAGCAGCGATGACCGCCGAGATCGCACCGGTCAAGTTCTCCAGGCTCTCCCGCCGCGGCGTACTCCTCGGCCTCTCCCCCGGCCAGCTCTCCGCGCTCGGGATCAGCGCGATCACGCTCGTGGTTGCTTTGTACGCCGGCGGCACCCCAGCCACGGCCATCGCCGTACCGGTCATCGGCGGCTGCACCACGATCGCGTTCCTGAAGGTCGGTGGACGACCAGTCGTGACATGGCTTCCGATCGGTGCCGTATGGCTCCAACGCTCCACAACCGGCCAACTCGACTACCGCCGCAACCTCAGCCGACCACGACCAGCGGGAACCCTTGCGCTCCCCGGCGACGCCGCGCGCCTCCAGCAATGGGAAGACACGCAGACCGGAGCCGTGATGGTCCATGATCCACATGCCGCCACACTCACGGCCATCGTGTCGGTCACCCACCCAGCCTTCGTCCTCCTCGACCCAGCAGACCAACAGCGCCGTGTGACCGGCTGGGGTCGCGTACTCGCCTCGGCCTGTCGCTCCGGCCGCCTCGCCACTGTGCAGGTCACCGAACGTACGCTGCCCGACTCCGGCAAGGGCCTCACGGAGTGGTGGTCGGCCCACGGCACGCACGACGACAGTTGGGCCGCCCGCACCTACACCGAACTCATCGACCGAGCGGGACCAGCTTCCGAACGCCACGCGACCACCATCTCGATCGGCCTCGACATGCAAGCCGCATCGCGAGCGATCCGAGCCGCCGGCGGCGGCCGCAAAGGCGCCGCCGCGGTCCTCCGCCAGGAGATGAGCACCATCGCCGCCGCGCTGCGCTCAGCCGATCTCATCCCAAACGGATGGCTCACCCCTGCCGATCTCGCCGTGGTGCTCCGATCCGCCTACGACCCGGACACCGCGCCCGTCCTCGAACGCCATCCCGTCCTTGGACGCGAACTCACCGACGCAGGCCCCCTCGCAATCGCCGAGACCTGGGGATCCCTCCGCTCCGACTCCGCCCACCACGCCGTCCTGTGGATCAGCGAATGGCCACGCTCGCAGGTCTACCCGGGATTCCTCGCCCCACTCCTGCTCTCCCCTGGTGTGCGCCGGACCCTCACCATGCTCTTCCAACCGCTCCGTACCGACGCCGCGGCACGGGACATTCGCCGGAAGAAGACTGAGTACGTCTCAGACGCTGCTCAACGCGCCAAGATCGGCCAGATTGAAGACGCCCAGCAAAGCGCCGAGTACCGTGACGTCCTCCAACAAGAGGCCGAACTCACCGCCGGCCACGGCCTCCTCCGCACCATCGGTCTCATCACCATAAGCGCCCCCAACGAGCACGAACTCGAGCAGGCGATCGCCACCGTCGAGCAAGCCGCGATCCAAGCCTCCTGCGAGACACGTCGCCTTTGGGGCCAGCAAGCCCAGAGCTTCGCTGCCTCCCTACCTCTCGGCCGTCGGCTCGGAGCGTGACCAGTTTGATTCCCGAGGACCGATGACGAGGTGATGACGACGATGGACCTCCTGTCGCGATGTGATCGCTGTTTGATGGGCACGGCGGTGTCAACACGGTGCGTTGCCGCAGTTCTCTGACCCTTCCTTCACAGATTGTTGCCGCCACGTGCAAAAGCTCCAGGCGGACCGGTGCCAGGTACGGAACGATGCATCCACAGAACGATGCGTGTGCAGGGAAGGTTAAGCATGGTGAGATTCGATCTAGAACGCCTGGGGCCGGTGGGCTTCCAAGACCTTGCCGCCGCTCTAGCGATCAAAGCACTCGGCGCTCATGTGCATGCAATGGGCCGCGGACGCGATGGCGGCCGGGACATGCTGTGCGAGGGCACCATCGATTGGTCGAATAGCGACCAATCCGGGACAGGCGAACGCTGGGACGGACGCACTGTCTTCCAGGCCAAGCACAAGGACACCCTGACGAGCCCGCGCCAGGACGCGACCTGGGTATGGAGCCAGATCAAGAGCGAACTCGACGAGTGGGCCTCTCCAACGTCTACGCGGGGCGAGGCCCCCAACTATCTGGTCTTCATCACCAACGTGCCCCTCACTCCGACGCAAGACTCAGGCGGATACGACACGATTGAGCGCAACATCACCGACTGGCTGGCAAGAGTCCGCGACAACGCAGACCAAGGGGTCAGTTCAGCTGAGCGTCGCAACCGGATGAGGAGCCTGCGAACCTGGCGGGTCTGGGACGGCAACCATATCAACGCCCTCTTGACGGCCCACAGCGAGGTACGTCGAGCTTTCGATGCGTTCTTGACAGCAGGTGACGTCCTCGCGGGCCTGTCGACCAACGTCTCCGCAGGAGAGCTCGGCGCCGTGCTCGGTGAACATGCCAGGTACGCGCTCATCAACGACCTGCCCATTCTCACCTCGAGCGCCGCCAGGGAGACTGCCCGTTCGTCTGCGGCCACAGATCGCCCCGGGGCGTCCGAGTACATCATCAGCAGCGTCATGGAGCGGGGTGAGCATCTGCTCAAGCCCAGCCTGACTATCGCACGAAAGCCCCGCCACCTGGTGATCGTGGGAGCGCCGGGCAACGGTAAGACCACCCTCTCGAAGTTCCTCACCCACGCCTACCGCGCCACGTTCGTGACCGGGAGCGTGGACCTCGGTGATGAACACCAGTCTGCAGTGGGAGCCGCTGAGGAGGCGCTTGCCACACTTGCGTGTCCAGCGCCCGCGAACCGGCGCTGGCCGATGCGGGTAGATCTGGCAGAGTTCGCCGTCGAGCAGGCATCGAACAGTGACTACACACTGATGCACTGGATCGCCAAGCGCATCACGGCGCACGTCGGCGGCAAGGACGTGCCTCGGTGGGCGCTGTGGCCGTGGTTGCAGGCGTGGCCCTCGTTCTTGATCCTGGATGGCCTCGATGAGGTCACCGAACCGGCCGTCCGGCGCACCGTGATCGACCACGTGCAAGCGTTTGCCGCCGACGCCGAGTCCAAAGACTGCGACATGCTCATCGTGGTCACCACCCGCCCCACCGGCTACGCCGACGACATGCCAGCAAGCATGTTCGAGCGCATTGACCTAGCCGATCTAACCGTGGACGACGCACTTGCCTATGGGAAGAAGGTCGCCAGCGTCCGGATCCGCAACGACTCCACTCGCCGAGAGCGCGTCGTCGCCCTGCTGGAAGAGGCTGCGGCGGACACGACGCTACGGCGTCTGATGCGTACCCCGCTGCAGGTGCTGATCATGAGCATCATCGCCGAGTCCGCGGGCCGGTTCTCACCCAGCAGGTACGCCCTTTTCTGGGGCTACTATCAAACGATCGAGCAGCGCGAGCAGCGCAAATCCATGGGACAGTCGCGCCTGATCCGCGAACACGCCCAAGAGGTACTGGACCTGCACCGCCGTGCGGGCCTGCACCTGCAGCGCCTCGCTGAGACCTCCTACGGCGCCGAATCCGTCCTCGCTCCCGATGACCTGCGCGAAATCACCTGGCAAGTCCTCCAAGACGCCGGATACGACCCGGCGGGCAAAGGCAGACGTCTGCTGGATGACTTGATGGCTGCGTCCACCACGAGGCTCGTTCTCCTCGCCCCGAAACCGGAGGGTGGGTTCGGGTTCGACGTCCGCTCCCTACAGGAATTGATGGCGGCACTTGCGCTGACAACTGGCCCCTTCGATGAGGTCGAACCTCGGCTACGGCAGATCGCCGCATCTCCGCACTGGCGCAACACGCTCCTGTTCGCCACGGGCAGATACTTCGCCACACCCCAGCCCCACGAACAGACCGCAATCACCGACCTGGTGATCGGCATCGACGAGGCTGCACCCGAGCGGCTCGGATCGGTGGTCAAGGTCGGGCCCCAGTTGGCCCTCGAGATCCTCGACGACGGTATGGCAACCAAACCTGTCCACGTCAACCGGCTTCTCGATCACGCATTGACCATCCTGAACGGCCCCCCTCCCGCGGATCTGCCCGGATTCGTCGCCACGCTGGTGCGCATCGCTGCGGCCAGCGAGGACGCGCGCACTCGGATCGCCGACGGGATCCGAACAGCCTTGAGTGGGTCGCAGCAGGCACGCCGAACCACAGAGCAAGTCCAAGACACCATCGGCTCATTCGTGAACGTCGACAATGAGGAGAGCGCCAATATCTGGGTCCTCCACGCCATACAGAGAGACCCCGCGCGGCCGATACAGCCCGATCCGCATGCCGACTGGGAAACCTTCTGGGAGACCGTGAGTGCGTACGCCGACGACACCAACAATGCCGCATTGGAGCACTTCGGCATCCTGATGCAGGACCTTGCCTCTGGGGTGAATGCCCTCATGCCTGGGCTCAAGTGGACCGAAGAGCTTCACGGCACCCTCAGAGACCCCGACATGGCCCTCATCCTCGACGAAGCACTCGGACCGGTCGCGGAAGGATCACCGCTCCTCGTGGAGACGCTGCGCGACAACGTGCTACCGCCCATCTGGCGAGAGCGCGTATTTGACGATCGGGCATAGGCCCCAGCCGAGGCTGAAATCAGCGCGAGCAACCTGGCGCGGAGGTGACTTCCAAGTATGCTGTCCACGCACTCCGCTGTCGTTACTCGGCGAATCAGCCGTAGATATAATCGCTGCGGTCTCGGGCAGCCCAGCCTCGAGAGTAGGGATTCGATGGACGACGACTTCCCGGCCTGGCTCGCGCTTCTGGTCCGGCTCTGTGCCGCGGTGGCCGGCTTTTGGGGGCTGTGGTGCATCTGGGTCGGATTCTTCGGTGGCACCATGCCGCTCATCGGCGTCTCCACTGACGGCAGCCTGCTTCTGGGGTTGTTCATGTTGTTCATCGGCGAACCGATCCTTCTGACGGTCGCGTACTGGGCTTTCGCTCTCTTACTCTTTCCCGTGGCGCTACTCGTGAATGCTGTCCATAGGCAGCGGCCATCTGGCCGCGTTGAGTCCTGGGACCGGCCAAATCCAGTTGCTGTCGCAGAACCGCCCGCGCTGCCCAACGTGCCGGTCGCGTCCACCCAAACGTTCGTTCCTGCAAGCGCGGAGGCACCGAAGAACGTCGGCCACGCGACACTACCCGCGGCCCGTAAGACAAAACAGAGGGTGGAGATGCCGCCGGTGACCTACGGGGTCGGTTCGCTTGAGCATGAGCTCGGCATCATGTTGACCAGCAAGCACGCCAACGTCTCTTGGTATCTGGGACCAGTCCAGGACGACACCCAAGATGACAGTGCGGTGATCTTGGAGGCAGACCTCACAGACCGCGTGCACGTAACCGTGACGTCGCGTCGAGGCTGGTGGTTGGTTAAGTACTTCGACGTGCAACGCAATGGCGAGCGAGCTGTTGAAGACGAGCCGACCGGCCAGAACGAGCGACGCCGCCCCTTCCTGGAGGCCCATCCGGGGCGTGTAGGGGAGGTTTCACCCGCACAGATTGCGGACGCCATCTACGACAACCTTCCCGCCAAGTTCCGGTCTTGAGGCTCAGGCTCATTCGCTGACGTGCCCGGATCCTCCACCGGCAACAGCGGCAGTGCCATCCTCGACACTGCCTACCCATCGCCATCAATGCGCCCGACAAGCAAGACCTCGAGAAGGCCCCATCGCTGCCTGCCGATCGAGCAGTGATCCAGGCCCCGCGATACACGTCGGATCTCGGGCCTTCGGCCCAGAGGTCCGCCCCGAGTTCCCGCTCAGCGAAGGCTCTGAGTCCGAGCGGCCTAGTCGGAAAAATCACGGAGCAGCCGATCAGTCCCGCGCAGGTGCGAACACTAGTCACCAGCCACATACCGCACACCGACTCGTCCGAAGTCCGATGGTGGTGAGCGGCGCGCCAACGGTGGACTTACGGACAGGAAAGCTCCAGGGGGCACGTCAACGGCGGCGTCGGGTGACGTCAGTTCTTGTTGTGCCCGAGCGAGCGGGCGTGGAGGACTCCCTTCCAGTACGACTCGCGTTCCAGCACGTGATCGTCGTCAGTTCGCATCGACCAATACTCCAGGAGTGCGAGCTTCATGTCCGAGCGGCAGGCGTCCCGACCCTTCTCAGCCAGCAACTCCTTGAGGCCCACGTTGTTGCCGTGGAGGGTCATGGCGTAGGTGCTCCAGCGCTGCCAGATGCCGCGTGTCCCCGTATGCGGATCCGACATATCGGCGGCCCGTCTCCTTGTCGTGGATGACGTAGACGCCTTCATAGACTCGAGCGCGATGCGCCAGTCGGGTCGGTTCTGGGCAACCACGGTCTGCAGGTCCGCGAGCGGGTGGTTGATCTGGTCATGTCCGGGGAACGGATCACCACCGAATGGCTCCTCCAGGAGGGACGACACCGTCATGTCGTCGATGACAGTTTCCATGGATCGACGGATGTTTCGGCCGGTCAGCTTGATCCGGAGGTAGAGACGGCGGCTGAACGGACGCATCAGGTCCTCGCGCAGACTCACCTTGTGGGAATGCGCCTCTGCTCCGGCCGCGCTCGAGAACCTCCCAGATGCCACCGAACAGCCACAGTGACGGGTCGTGCTTGTCCTGAGCCAAGGAGAAGATGAACTGGCGGTTGAAGTCGTCGTTGCGGCTCCGCCAGGAATTCCAGCCCTCCCACTCAGCTGGGTCGCTCACGAGCACGTCGAGGGGCTGAGTGCCGAGTTCGTTCTTCACGGCGAAGTGCACCTTGTACTGCTTCGGATCGAAATCGTTGGGAAGCAGCACCGAGAGCGGGTTGGTGTCCATGCCTGGAGCGTGCGACCGGCTACTGCCTGGATGCGGGGCGACCGGAACCACTGGTCCTTGGATCTCAGGCCCACGAGATGGTCAGCACGCCATGGTTCTTCTGCAGCTCTGTAACTCCGGATGGCGAGGTGTGCGCCTTGGTGCGTCGTGGCCAGTACGTGAACTTGGGCTCTGCAGGTCGACCACGCTGATCCCAGGCCTGGATCTGTTCGACGACGTGTGCAGCAACGCGACCAGCATCGGGCCCGAAACCCGTCGCACCGAACTCGAACTCCTCGCCGTTCTGCCGCATCCTCAAGACCGCGAACGATCCACCGACTGCTGCGCCGAACGGGAAGTAGCGGATCCCCAGCTCGGACGCCAAGGTGGAGTCCGCTGCCGGGATGGCGCGACAAAACCCTTCGAGGCTGCAGACGAACCACAGGTACAGCCCCGAGAAGTCGACCATTCGACCGACCGTGACACCTGCCCATGCGTCAACCCGGGCGAAGTCGACGGCGCGGGTGAGCTCGTCGGCCTGTGTCGGAAGCTGCTCGTCGAACCGGAGCGTCAGGCCGACGTCAGTTCCCTTCACATCAACCTCCAGCTCGTCGTGCCGCCCGATCCCCTGCATCGGCACGAACCCGCAGACTTCCGCGGATTCAGAGACGAGATGATCGTCGTCGCGCCGAAACCGGATGGCGCGCGTGATCGACCGCATCCGCAGCGGAACGACAAGACGCCCGGCGGGCGCCAGCTGATCGATCCAAGCGGGCGGGATGTCCCAGGCCCCGACCGTCACGATGATCGCGTCGAAGGCCTCGTGGCCGTACAACGGCTCCTCGGCGTCGGCGGTGATCACCTCGACCCGGTCGCGGTAGCCCGTCGCGGCCAGGCACTCTCGGGCCCGGTCAGTGACCCAGGGATCGATGTCGACGGTGAGGACCACGCCATCCTCGCCGACGACTTCGGCGAGGAGAGCAGCGTTGTAACCGCCAGATCCAATCTCGAGCACACGACTACCAGACGTGATGGCGGCCTGCTCGATCATCCGACCTTGTAATCCAGGAGCCGAGACCGAGGAGAGTGGATCGCCGCGATCATCGCGGCGGGTAATGACCGCGTCGTCGGGGTCATAGACCTGGGAGAGCGGCGTGCCCGCCGGCACGAACTCTTCTCGTGGCACCGTCCGTAGCGCGCCCAGAACGGCGGGCGACGTCACCTGTCCGCGCGACGCGATCTTCCCCACCATCGCGGTGCGAGCGTCTCGGAGGCCATGCGCGGCAACTTCGCCCAGCAGTGCACCGCTGTTGCTGAGGATGAAGGACTTTAGCGCCTGGGGCTTCAGATCGATGGCATCCAACGAGCCCTCTCCGAGCTCGATCTGATCGAGGTCGTACGTCCCCCGGGACGGGTCCTCGACCTCGGGCCCTGTGCGGCGGCTCAGATCCAGGCTGACGAGACGAGCGATGAAGTAGTGCTCGATGCGTACGCCGTCCGGAGAGCGCGAACTGTGGAGGAAGACCCGCCCAACTCCAGCAGCAGTAGCGCCGAGCTCCTCGGCGAGCTCTCGATGAAGCGCGTCCTCAACCGAGGCATCGGTTGGTTCCACACCGCCACCGGGCGTCGTCCAATACGGTGCCTGTCCTGGCTTGGTTCGTTTGATCAACAGCAATCGCCCTGAGTCGTCGATCAAGATGGCGCGCGCCGAGTGCCGCCCACCATGAACGTTTGCTGGGACCGTACGTACCGCCTCTTCGCGCGGTCCGTTGGTGGTGACTTGAATGACGGACATCTACGCAGCTCCTTGCTCGCAACTCGTTCTCGGGACACAGCAGGCTACGGCGTACGGCGTCAGCATCGGGGTAGCACGGCTCCGGCAATCTGTCCTCGTCCAGAATGCCGTCCTAGACAGTCCGATAGTCCGTGAGACTTCCGTAGCGGACTCGGACCCGGACTCCGCTGCCCCGCCTCCAGACCCTGCGCGGGGTGGAAGGGATTCACGGTTTTAACCGCTGCCGCTCGTCCAGACCGGCACCTACAACGAACTCCTCCATCTGCCGGTGGCTCCTTGGTCACACCTGCCTGCTGACGCCCATCGAAATCAGCAGGAGGACCAATGCCGACCTTCAACGACCCGGTCAAAGATGCCGAGAAGGCCCGTCAAGCACTGCGCGGCCTCGCGTATGCCACCCGAGAGATCGATGACCCTGCATCGGTCTACAACCTGCTCGGCACCTTGTCGCAGACGATCGCTTCGATGGAGCAGACGCTCCACCAGATCGCAGCCTTCCACGACAGCCTCAAGCGACGAGACCTTCGTCCCGTCGTCGCCGACAGCGCCCAATCCGGGTACGCCACGTCCTTCCAGGTGTCCTGGGAACTCCATCGAGCTGCCGAGATCACGCGGCAAGTCGGCAAAGCGGTCGACCATGCTCACGAACTCGAGGCCCGGATCGCGTACTCACGACCCGTCGAGCCCACAGCACGAGCCAACGCGACTTCCAGAAACGGGATCTCGCTGTGACCTGGGACGAGCGTCTGCACGCGGCCACCCTGGTCGCTCCCGCCCACGAGCGCCCCCGAGACCGTAGGAAGCGGCATCGAGCGACCGCCCGAATGCTCGCTGATGGCCGGTCTGTGCGGATCCGCGACGCGGATAGAACAGAGGTGGAGCTGGCTCGGAATCAGCCCGTGGTCGGCCGGTCCGGCGAGTCTGGACCGGCCGTGTTGCGTACGCCCGGTCGGCTTCGTCTCCCCAAGCACCAGGACACTTCCGCGACCTGGGCCGGGGCGTACCCCTTTCTCGCCGAAGGCGGCCTCGGCTCGGACGGTGTCTTCGTCGGCCAAGACCTCTACTCGGGGAGCTCCTTCGTCTACGACCCCTGGGTCCTGTATGCCCGCGGCCAGATCACCGCGCCCAACGTCGTGCTCGCCGGCATCGTCGGCTCCGGGAAGTCTTCCCTCGCCAAGAGCCTCTACAGCCGATCCATCCCGTTCGGACGACGCGTGTACGTCCCAGGCGACCCGAAAGGCGAACATACCCCGGTCGCCGAAGCCGTCGGTGGGCGAGCGATCTCACTCGGCCACGGAATGCCGGCCCGCCTCAACCCTCTCGACGAGGGCCATCGACCGGCGAACATCGACGACACCCAGTGGGCAGCCCAGGTCACTGCTCGGCGTCGGGATCTCCTCGGCGCGCTGTCTGAGACCGTGCTCGACCGCTCACTCACGCCCTTGGAGCACACGGCGATCGACGTCGCTCTGGACCGCACTGTCCGCTCCTCCGACGTGCCCGTCCTCCCGCTCGTGGTCGACCGACTCCTCTCCCCCGACCCCGCCGACGATCACGATCACCGACTCAGCGAAGACGGCCGACTCGTCGCCCATGCACTTCGCCGACTTGTCGCCGGTGACCTCGCTGGCCTCTTCGACGGCCCTTCGACCGTACGTTTCGACCCGACGCTTCCGATGATCTCCCTCGATCTCTCCCGCGTCACCGAGAATGCCATGCTGATCTCGGTCCTGATGACGTGCGCCTCAGCGTGGATGGAGTCCGCGCTCCTCGACCCCGACGGCGGGCAGCGTTGGGTCGTGTACGACGAGGCTTGGCGCCTCATGTCCTACCCGGCGCTACTGCGGCGAATGGACGCCCACTGGCGTCTGGCTCGTCACTACGGGATCGCGAACATGCTGATCTTCCACAAGCTCAGCGACCTCGACAACGTCGGTGACTCCGGCTCCGCCATGCGATCCCTAGCCTCATCTCTGCTCGCCAACGCCGAGACCCGAGTTATCTACAGGCAGGAGTCTGACCAGATCGGCGCCACCGCTGCGGCGTTAGGTCTGACCTCGACCGAGCAGGAACTGTTACCCACGCTGGGCACCGGGCAGGGACTGTGGCGGATCAAAGAGAGAGGATTTTTGACGCAACATCAGCTACACCCGTCCGAGCTGGCCCTGTTCGATACGGCCGCCAGGATGCGGTCACCACGCTGACCGGCCGGACCATCGAGGACACCTCATGGGTATGAAACATAGTCACGGACAACCCCAAGGGTCGCTGCCAAGATTCGCTGGGCCTTCCCTGTCCTGGAACGCTCCTGTCGTCGAGGCCCTCGACGTGATCGAAGGTCTCCCCGGATTCGCGCCGGACCACGTCGAGTGGGACTTCTTCCGGTTTTGGAGTGACAGATTGCACGCCCCAATGCGGGGCGCGTTCATCTGCGCGTACCCAACCGACCAACGTGTTGGCGTGAGCTTCCGCGTGACTGGTGACCAACTCACGATGTCGCCAACTAGCCCTCAGACACCGCTCCGAGAACTATCGACTCGCGAGGTCGCGCACGCACTCGACGTGCCCGTCAGTAGCGCAGATCGGGCCGCGGCAGCACTTCGGGATGCGCTGACCCTGGCTGTGACGAGGTATAACGCCGCCCACGACGCAACCCGCAGGTCCCGCAGGACCCGCCTCGCGGAACCGCGGTCCATCAGTGAACGTCCTGCTCCAAGTCGGCCCGACGCACTCGGCCTCTGAAGAGACATCCAGCGACGTCGACACTTGTCCACCTGATGCCCAGCGACCCTGCAACTTGCCGGGCAGAACCGATGGGGCGTCAGTGTTCAGAGCTTGTTCTCGCCAGAATGCCCATCTCCAACAGAGTCAACGTTGAGCGACGACCGTCGCGCAGTCGTCGTCGGTGATCGCGATGAACTCGGCGACCACGGCTGCGAAGTGCTGAACGGGAGTGCGGTCGTCGGCGAATAGGGTCAGCCCTCGGCCTTCGTCGAGTGAGACGTGGACAAGCCCGTTTCCGAAGACGGAGGCTCCGTTGAACGTGTGGCGGTCGTTGGACTCTTCTGTGTGGCGCTCCCAGGCGGCAATGCCGTCGAGAAGGTCGTCCGGATCGTCGGGCCGCGCAACCGATAGTCGATAGATGCCGCTCCTGAAGAACCCTGCAGCGACATAGACGTCGTCGAGTAGCGCGACGAGGTCACGGAGGTACGCGCGGTCGACCGGGGTCTCCCACTTGGGCTCCCAGGACTTCCTCTGCAGTGTCACGTTAGCTTCCTTCTGACCGTGTGGCGGATACGGCTGTGCCACGGCTAACTACTCTCGGAAGGCGGCCCATCGCTCGGTACGCTCGGTCACTGAATCCGTCCGCCTCTTGGACCGGGACGGTCAACGACATAGACCGCGGCGGGCTCGATTTTTCCATCCCCGTGGTGATGCTCGATGAGTCCGATCCGTGTACATCCGGATGCCTCGTAGAGCCGAATGGCCGCTCGGTCCTTGAGCATTACGTCGAAGGCGACCTCGAGGCCATGGTTCTCGGCGTGATTCCGGATGACAGCCAGCAGTGCGCCGCCGGCACCGTTCTTGCGGTGGTCGGGATCGATGAAGAGCCTCGCGGGGATGGCGAGCTGGTCGAGATCTTCCCCAGTGTGCTCGTGCCAGATGCGTGCCGCGTCGTCGTCGGCAGTTGCACGGGTGATGGTGGCTTGGCCGATAGGTCTGCCGCCATAGACGGCTGTCCATGCGCCGAAGGTCCTCGGTGGGGTCAGCCACCCGATGGGATCGGCCACGCCTTCGACCGGATACCCATCGAGCGCGTGGACCTTCACGAGCACTTCGGCGAGTTCGGGGAGGTCTTCGCTGCGGCGGGGTCGGACATCAAGGCCACTCACTGGACTCATTCGTCGACCTTCATGGTGTAGTCCAGGCCGGTGTAGTCGGCACGCATGACGAACTCGGTGACCTCGAACGGCCGACGGTCCTGGTCGAGCCCGGTGTGAAGGACGACCAGGACGGGGACGCCGTCCGGGAGGTGGAGCCCTGCGACTTCCTCAGGTGTGGGCATCCGAGCGGTGACTTCTTCGCGGGTGTAGGTGATGAGGTGTCCTTTGTCCTCGAGCCGGGCATAGAGGTCGCCGGGGCCAAGGTCATCGCTGCGTCCGAGAACGCTGTCCTTGGCGATGTCCCATGGGATGTAGGTGACCCCACGCTGCATCGGTTCAGCATCGGCGAAGTACCAGTTCTCGCGGCATACGACGCTTGGGGTGTCGTCGCTGACCCCGAGCCGTTCAGCGATCTCCGGTGGCGGAACGACTTGATCGATGCTGGTCATGTAGGCGTTGGGCGTTCGCTCTTGAGCGATCACTTCGGCGTGGAACGGTGACACGCCGGTCTCATCGCGGAGCTTCTTCGAGTAGCGCCGCTGGCCGAAGCGCATCAGCCGTGGCTTGGTCCGCACGAAGACGCCCCGCCCGTGCTCAGCCACCACCAGCCCTGTCTCGGCCAGTTGGCGCACGGCCTCTCGTGCGGTGTTGCGGGCGACCTCGTGCGTCGCTGCTAGCTCGCGCTCGGACGGGAGTTTGTCTCCGGGCTGGAGGTCTCCTCGGTCGATCGCGGCTCGAAGGATCGCGGCGATCTTGCGGCTCGCGGTCTCCGGTCCCTGAGGGGCTCTATCGCTCACTGTTCGAACCTATCGCAGTCTGGCTTGAGCCAGTCGTTGACAACTGGCTTAAGCCACTATAGCGTCAATCGGGCCAACTGGCTCAAGCCAGTTGTGTGCGGGTGGGGAAAGCCTCCAGGTCTGGCCCGTGCCAGATCTGGAGGCGCACCACAACCATCTGCATGGCCGCGGGTTTGGGAAGGACCCAGGACAGTGACGACGCAGGAGCATCCAGACGTGAATCACTCCACCGAGCTCTTCTTCGACACGGAGCACGAACAGATGCACGCTCAGCAGGCGGCGGTCCTGCCGCGGCGTACTGCGGGTTCGTCTGGCTGCCCTTCCCCAGACCGCCCGCTCGCCCTGGCGCATGACCCCGCCTTACTGCAGGCGGTTCTCAACGGTCTTCACCGCTTGGATGACGGAGCCGTGGCGTGGTGAGCGATGTGGGCACGATGAGTCTCCAGCGACGACTGCCGGTACGTCGGGCGGGCCGACCCCGCCTCGTTCCGCAGATCGCGGACAGGTCACGGATGGAGCCGCGCGAGGAGATCCTTGACGCTGCGGCGAGGTTGTTCGTGGACCTCGGTGTCGCGGCGACCTCGACCCGGGATATCGCCGACGCGGTCGGCATTCGGCAGAGCTCGATTTACTATCATTTCCCGTCCGGGAAGGACGAGATCCTCGCCGATCTGTTGCAGCGTTCGATCCGACCCACTCTCGACAAGATCGAGAAACTCGAGGCACTGGGAGCCGAAACCGGCGCCGAACCCGATGTGCTCCTGTATCTCCTGGTCACACTCGATGTACGCACGTTGGCGCAAGCGCCGCACAACGCGGGTGTCCTCGCAGTCCTTCCAGAGGTCCAATGCAAGGACGTATTCGGACCATTCGGGACCGCGCGTCAGAACCTCGCGGACGCCTATGCGCGGCTTGGAGCTCAGGTCATCAACGAGGGCGACGCAGCGACGAGCGCCCCTTCGGCCGACGAATTCCTGGGTGACCTGCTCCTCGAAATGGTCGAGGTCGTCATCGGAATGCGGTCCAACGGGCACCGCATCAACCAGAACATCGAGTCGATCATCGCTACGTCATGTCTGCACGCCTGTCGGGCCGACCAGTCACGCATCGACAAGGCCGCCGCCAGGGCAGGCGATCTGGTCGGATCTCTGGAGACTTGATTCCCAGCGAGGCTACGACGCCTACCCAGGATGGGCACCCGCCGACCGCCGACGAGGCGCGGCACCAACTCGACCAACCGACCGACACCGCGCCGTCACCTCGGCGCCGCCGCTTACTGGGCTACCGCCCGGTTTCGGGTTGGAGTTCTCGGATCCATTCGGCGACGGTGTCTGCGGTTGCCATTGGGGTCGCCGTGTCCGTGTCGAACACTGGGGTGAGATTTGTACGCAACCAGGCACCGAACGCAACTTGCTCGTCGATGTCGCGCAGACGCCAGGAAGGCCTGGCCTCGATCCGTTTCCGGCGCACGTCGTCAGCACAATCGAGCACGCCGAACGCGATCTCGCCGAGGAGTTCTCGACCGGGCAGGGTTTCGAGGTGTTCCGGAATGAACGGGCCGACCAGCATCGTGGGCATCCGGTTCTGTGCCAGGCCTGCAGCGACGTGGAGCCAGGTGTCGCGGAACGCGCCCCACTCGATGCCGCGGTCGGGCGAGGCCCCGCGCAGTGGGTCGATCAGCCAGTCGCCATCGAAGACGACACAAGTCCCGGCGAGGCGCTCGATCAGCAACGGGACGATCGTGGACTTGCCAGCACCGGAGGCCCCAGTGAGCACCACCAGCGGATACCGTCGCTCGGCCACCGGAAGGGTGCTGCGTCGCGCGGGCATGTCCACGCCACGAGATTTTACTGTTTCGATAGTTTAAGGATCCGGGTTCGAGGTAAGACCTCTAGGACGATGTCGTTCGCCCCGATCGGGAGGGACCCACGATGACGCTTGATCAACTGGAGCAGGAGCCGGCTGTCAGCAACCCAGCAGACGCATCGAACCGTGAGATCGATCGTCGGAATGCGCCGTTGCGGACCGAGATCCAACTCGTACGGGGCGGGGTGGGTGACGCCTCGAGCTTCGACCGTTCGCTGCGCGAGAGCGTGCTCTACGTGCTTCGGTGGAGCGAGACCGAACTGCTCACCGGCGACCAGGACGGCGTGCGGTGGCTGTACGCGTTCACCAGCATCCGGGACCTGGCGAGGTACGCCACGATGCGAGGGGCCGATGAGACGGCCGCTGTCGACTTCATGACCGTGCGCGCGGACCGGCTTCTCGACGCCGCGCTACCGGAGTTGGCCGCCGCGAGTGGGCTGCCGACCGGGCTTGCCCTCGACATCGGCAGCAGCGCTCCGATGCTTGTCCCATCGCTACCGGTGGCCGAGGCGGGCGCCGCCGATGACGCAGCAGCCGGTGACGTGGACGGGGCAGCTTGATGGGTGGCGAGAATCTCAACGTCGACCCTGAAGCGCTCAAGCGCGCCGAGTCGGGGATCAACGCGACCATCGGTGAGCTCAACGACATGGGCATGCTCGGCTCGGGCAGCCACGGACGCGGGTTCGGGTCGATGGCGCTGTCGGGGATGGAGGCCGGGCACTCCGGGCTCGCCGATGCGTTCGGCGGATTCTGTGAGCGGTGGGGTTGGGGCGTACGGGCTCTGGTGCAGGATGCGAACCAGATGGCGCAGGCGCTGGGTATGGCCGCCGGGCTCTTCCACGAGCAGGACCAGTACGTCGCGGACGCCGGCAAGATCATCGCGACCTCGGTCGCCGGCAACCCACACCTGTCGGAAGCTGAGATCACCTCACAGTCGTGGGGCGAGAACTTTGACGACTGGAAGCCGGACTACTCCGTCGAATCCCAGATCGCGGCCAACGAGCGCATGGGCGAGACCTGGAGCACGGTCGGTGACGACTGGGTCGAGACCCAGCAGGAGAAGCTCACTGACCCGCTGGGCTATGCCCAGGAAGAGGTCGAGTCGGCCTGGGACGGCGTGACCGGACCGCCCGAGGGCACCGAACCAGTCGAGGATTCCGGCGAGGATTCCATCGACGGACACCCCGGCGACGTCGACCGGGGTGGTCGCTGATGGGGATCGGAGGCTGGCTGCGAGACCGCGCCAACGATGTCGGCGAGGCGGTCGAAGGCGCGATCGACGATGGCGCCGAGCTTCTCGGCGAGGGCGTCGAGGAACTCTCCCACGTCGCCGAGGACGGGCTGAACGCGATCGGCGCCGAGTCCGCCGCAGACTGGGTGCGCGAGCACGGCGACCAGCTGGCCGACCACCTCGGAGCCGATGTCGGCGAGAGGCAGCTGGGAGAGACCGATGACCCCAAGCAGCTCGTCCACGGTGACACCGGGAAGATCGACGAGGATGTCTCCCACCTCGATGACCTGGCCAAAGCGTTCGGGAACGTGTCAGCCGGGATGTCGAGCATCGACACCGGCAGCTGGCAGGGCCAGGCCGGCGACGCGTACGACGCGCAATGGTCCAAGACTCCCGCCGACTGGGCACGTGCCCAGGCCGCGTGCGAGAAGGCCTCGGGTGCGCTGAAGTCGTACTCGTCGACGGTGACGTGGGCGCAGGACCAGGCCGCGGAGGCGATCCGGGAGTGGAAGGAGGCCGAGGCCAAGCAGCAGGCAGCGCTGGATGCCCACAACGCGAAGGTCTCCGACTACAACGCGGCCGTGGACCGCTACAACGCCACCGCAGCCGCCGGTGGTGACCCCGGCACCAAGCCGACCGCGCCCGGTGAGTTCGTCGACCCCGGGCCCGCCCTGTTCGAGGCCGCCCAGCAGACGCTCAAGGAAGCCCGCCGACAACGCAACGAGGCCGGCGACCAGGCCGCCTCCACGATCAACTCGGCAGCCGCGACCGCCCCTGAGTCCCCCGACTTCGTGGGCCGGATGAGCGCCAACGCGACCGACCTGGCCGCCTGGGGACAGACCCAGAAGATGCACTTCACCGGCGGCGCCCTCAAGGGCCTGGCCGGGATGGCCCGATTCGCACGGTCGATCAACCCGACCGACCCCTACAACCTGCTCCACCCGGCCGAGTACACCGAGACGCTGTCCAACACCGCCGCCGGGCTCGTCTACGCCACCGCCCACCCCGGCGAGCTCGCCTCCGCACTGGTCGGGTCCGGCTGGACAACCGACCCCGCCGAAGCCGCCGGTCGCCTGGCACCGGATGCGATCATCACCGCACTCACCGCCGGTGGCGGCGCCGCGGCGAAGGGAGCCGGCGCCCTCGACGACCTCGCGCGCTTGGGCGATGACGCGAGCCGCTTCGCCGATGACGCCGCCCGCATCGGCGACGACGCCGCCGACACCGCCCGGCGGGGAGTTCCAGACGAATGCAAGAACGTATGTGGTGACCCGGTCGACGTCGCCACCGGCGCGGTGTTCCTCGAGCAGACCGACCTCCACCTCCCCGGCGTACTCCCCCTCGTGGTGACGCGGAAGCACTCCTCGGACTGGACCTACGGGCTCTGGTTCGGCCGCACCTGGGCCTCCACCTTCGACGAGCGCATCGACCTCGACGACGACGGCGAACACGTCGTCGTGGTCCGGGCCGACGCCACCGCACAGGTCTTCCCTCAACCCACGCCGGAGGAGCCCACCGAACCTGTCGCGGGAGGCGGGACCCGGTTGAGCGTCAGCGAGGTCGGCGGCTACACGCTCACCGATCTGACCACGGGACAGCAACGTCACTACCTGCCCCCGGTCGAAGGCCGGTCGATGATGGCGGCGCTGACCGACCCGACCGGCCACCGCTACATGATCGCGCGCGACCCCTACGGTGCACCGGTCGAGATCCGCCACACCGGCGGCTACCGCATCCTCATCGACACCCAGGGCTCCCGCATCACCGCCCTCACCGTGGTCCGCGACGACGGCACCCAACAAGGGGCAGCTCCCGTCAAGGTCGCCGAGTACGTCTACGGGCTCGGCGACACCGATGCCGGGCACCTGGTCGGTGTCATCAACGCCTCCGGTCACCCACTCCGGTTCGCGTACGACGACATCGGGCGGCTGGTCGAGTGGGCCGACCGTAACGACACCGTCTACACCTACCGCTACGACGAAGCCGGGCGCTGTGTCGATCAGGCTGGCACCGACGGCGTCATGGCCAACACCTTCGCCTACACCGTCATCAGTCCTACATTGCGCGAGACCCTGGTCACCGACTCGGCCGGACACTCCACGCGCTTCCTCATCAACGAACGGTCCCAGGTCCTCTCGGTCACCGACCCCCTGGGTGGTGAGACCCGTTCGGTCTGGGACGAGCGCAACCGGTTGCTGTCCCGAACCGACCCCCTGGGTCGGACGACCTCGTTCTCCTACGACACGGACGGCACGTTGGTCGCCATCACCCGGCCCGACGGACTGCAGCAGACGGTGGCGTACGCCGCCTTCGGTGGCCGGCCGCAGCCGACCCGGACGGTGCTGCCCGACGGCACCGTGTGGGTCTTCGAATACGACGAGAACGGGAACCGCACCGCCGCCACCGACCCGCTCGGTGCGACCACCACCTTCACCTTCGACCAGCGCGGGCACCTGACCGCGATGAGCGATGCGCTCGGCAACGTACGCACTATCGAGACCGATCCGGCCGGCCTCCCGCTCGTCATCACCGAGGCCGATGGCAACACCACCCGCCGCGAGCGCGACGCCTTCGGCCGGGTCACGACCATCACCGATGCACTCGGAGCAACCGTCACCCTCACCTGGACCCCGGACAGCCAGCTCGCCTCCCGCACGCTCCCCGACGGAACCACCGAGACCTGGAGATACGACGGCGAGGGCAACCCCGTCGAACACGTCGACCCGGCAGGCCGCATCACGCGCACGGAGTTCACCCACTTCGACCTCCCGTCAGCGGTCACCGCACCCGACGGCACCACCACCCGCTACACCTACGACCCCGAACTGCGCCTGCGGCAGGTCACCAACCCTCAGGGCGGCACCTGGACCTACGACTACGACCCTGCCGGCCGGCTGGTCGCCGAGACCGACTACAACGGCCGAACCCTGCGCTACGACTACGACCGCGCCGGACAGCTCACCCGCCGCATCAACGGCGCCGACGAGGTCATCGCCTACGAGCGCGACCAGCTCGGGAACATCACGACCCAGCACGTCGGTGACGTCACGACGACGATGGCCTACGACCCACTCGGGCGGCTGCTACGTGCGACCGGACCAAAGGTCGAGCTCGTCCTCCAGCGCGATCCGCTTGGCCGGATTACCGCCGAAACCATCAACGGCCGCACCGTTACCTCGACCTATGACGAGCTGGGCCGACGACTTGCCCGGACCACGCCCGCCGGGGTCCAGACCACCTGGACCTATGGCTCCGCTCCGCAGCCCACTGGCGTGACCGTCAACGGGCACCACCTCGGCATCGACCGCGACCTCCTCGGCCGGGAAGTACGCCGCGACCTCGGCGGCGCCGCCCTCGACCAGACCTGGGACCAGCTCGGCCAGCTCACCAGCCAGACCCTCACCACCACTCCCCAAGCCGAAGCCGCCGGGAACTCGCTCGCGGACCGCCTCGGCGGACTGGGCGGTTCCGTCCCTGGACTCTCGGCTGGTGCCGGACCGCGGGTCCTGCAGCAACGCGGCTATACCTACGCCGCCGGCGGCAACCTCATCTGGATCGACGACCAACTCACCGGCGCCCGCCGCTTCGAGCTCGACCTTGCCAACCGGATCACCTCCGTGTCCGGCCCCGACTGGACCGAGGTCTACGCCTACGACCCGATGGGCAACATCACCCGGTCTCTTACAAACGGCACCGCCGATAGCGAACGTCGCGAATACGACGGAACCCTGCTGACCCGCTCAGGCCGCAACCGGTATCGCTACGACGACCAAGGCCGGCTGGTCGGAAGGACCAAGATCCGGCTCTCCCGCAAACCGGAGACCTGGACGTACGAGTGGGACGCCGACGATCGTATGACCAGCGTGCGCACCCCCGATGGCACCCACTGGCGCTACCTCTACGACATCCTCGGCCGACGTATCGCCAAACACCGCTTCGACGACACCGGCCAGGTAGCCGAAGAGATCGTCTTCGCATGGGACGGCACCACCCTCATCGAAGAGACCACCTCAGGCGGGTCACGCTCCTGGACCCATGACGGACTCCGTCCCGTCGCCCAGCTCGAACTGTCCGACGATGACGTCGACGCTCGTTTCTACTCCATCATCACCGACCTCGTCGGCACCCCCACCGAACTCATCACCCCCGACGGCAACCTCGCCTGGCACGCTAAGCGGACCCTCTGGGGTACCCCTGCCAACGCAGCCGATTGGCTCACCCCACTGCGATTCCCTGGACAGTACGCCGACCCAGAGACCGGGCTGTCTTACAACTACCTGCGCTACTACGACCCTGAAACGGGGCGCTACGCATCTCAAGACCCCTTTGGGCTAGCTCCCGCACCCAACCCTTCAACGTACGTCGCAAACCCGACTGCTGCGATCGACCCGCTGGGTCTCGCGCCATGCCGTCCTCCGGGTTTCGCCAATGACGCCGTCGATTCCGCGTACCAGGACATGAACAAGGGCGGTGGGCACGCCATTCGGCACCTTCGTGACGAAGGATTGATTCCGAACAAGGGATCACTCCAGTCCCAAGTCGAGAACTTCAGACAGCTCACCCGGGACGTACTCACGACCCCGGAGAAGAGCTTCGATTGGAAGATCGGCGACACCCAAGCACGGGCGTTCGCCGGGACCACCCGCGATGGAGACCAGGTCGTGCTCTTCGTGGCCAAGGAAGGCCCGCACCAGGGTAAAGTCCTGTCCGCAGTGGTGCCAGACGCCGGGCAGATAGCAAAGTGGGGACTATGACCAATGCGCTCACCGAGGCACTGACGTGGAGCGTCACGGCCGTCGAGTTGTGTCTGTTCACCGTGACCAACGCGACGAACTCGCTTCAGCCATTGGGTGGCGGAACACCCCCTAGCGAAGTACGGCAGTACGACTTGGATGCTCCTGATGGCGTACTGGATGGATTGCGCGTCCGGGAAATCGACCTCGTCTACCCCGCGATTCCGGACGACCTCGAGACAGTTGTCGAATCTTGGCTATCTGGCGCCGTCGACGCCGGTGCGGTCGTCGCGTGGTTCGGCTTCGAAGGATCATTTCACTTCGACCACCTGCTGACCCCCGACACCGCCCGCCAGATTTATGGTGTGGCGGACAGCGACGGAGTCTCCGTTGCCCTCGACGACGCTCGACGTCAATCTGCAGACTGGGCAGGCCTGCTGACCAGGCTGCGAGCACACATCTGCTGATGCTTCGGTGGGAAGCACGAAAATGAGCGTCGAGTCAGATGAGCCGTCACCCGCGAGGACACCGGGGTCCTACGACGTGCAACCAGAAGCTCCTCACCTCTCGACGATCGATGTCTGGCACGAGGTCGTTGATGACGCCGCCATCTGGGCCCGCTTCAACCAGCGGTTCGCCTTCAAGGCGAACTACTACGAACGGAGTCGGCCTGCCATCCGGCTGGATCCTGGCTGTCTCGTGATCGACCTGGCACCAATCTGCAGCGGCTCGCCTGCGCGCTGCGCTGCGGATGAGGATCGCCTCGAGCAGGCAGCATTCCAGGCGTTCGCGGACCTCGCTGGTGATGGCGAGATCTTCGCGATCGACTGGCAGCATCCCACCTACCGCTACTCGCCCCGTGTCCAGGTCGACGCGAACACCGGATACGCCACTTCCGTGTTCCCTGATGGCGACTACTACGCCCACATGCCCGCCGACCTCGCGTGGGGAACGTTTGGCCATCCCTGGCAGCAGACGCTGACGTTGTGGGGCGGTGAACTCATCGCCACTCTCGGCGCCGACCTGCTGACCTGGCTCCCGAAACACGACCAGAGCCGCGTCTGAGCGGGCTCACGGGAGGATGCCTGCATGAGTCCGGAGACACCGAAATACCCCTTGTTGCGCCGGTTTCTGGCTGATCTCGGTGAGCCCGAACGGTCCCGGATCCTCACCGTCCCGCAACGGCGCGTGTCTGGGATCGAGGAGTTGACCTACAACGTGATCGAGATCCAGCTCGACTTCGATTCCCACACCGCATCGGTCTACGACGTGCTCGATGCCACAATCACCGAGACCCTCCCGCTCAAGGAGTTCCTCGAGGCGGTAGACAGTGGATCAGTTCCAATCTGACGGCTAGGCACTCGTCGTCATCGAATTAGACCTCTGGCGGAGGCCGCCTTTTCCAGGCTGATGTGGACGAGGCGCTCTTCGGCGCCAGGCAGGCATAGAAGCACCTGGCACGGTCGGATGCGCGCACCTGCTGTTCGACAGCACAGCAGGAGGCGACGATGTCGACAACACCCACCGAGCGACAAGCGCGCAAGCAAGCTGAACGCGAAGCCAAGCTCGAAGCCCTCCAACAACGCCTGACGTCAGCCGTGGAGGGCCTGGTGACAGGCGAGGACTGGCGTCGTGCTCTGGAGTTCTCGGCCGATTTCCGAAGCAGAAGTTTTCGCAACACCATGCTGATCGCGGCGCAGCACTCCGAAGCCTACGAGCAGGGCCGCGTGCCCCGCCCGGTCCCGACCTACGTGGCCGGTTTCAAGCAGTGGCTCGGCCTGGGCCGGACTGTGGTGAAGGGGCAAGCGGGCTATCAGATTCTCGCGCCGAGCACGGCCCGGTTCGCATCGGCGACGCCGTCGGTCGAGGCGTCCTGGCGGCGGCTTGCAACCAACGAGAAGCCGCAGGCTGGCGAGACGGCGCGGACCCGGATGGTCGGGGTCCGAGTGGCGTATGTCTGGGACATCTCCCAAACCGAGGGCGCCCCGATCCCGACCCTCCCGCGACCAGCACCGCTGGCCGGCAGCGCACCCGATGGGCTCTGGGACGGGCTGGCTGACCAGATCACCGCTCGCGGGTTCGAGCTACGCCTGGTCTCGAACGCCGAATCGCTCGGCGGGTCCGACGGGCTGACTGACTATCTCACCCGCCAGGTCTCGATCCGGACCGACATGGACGATCTCAACCAGGTCACCGCCTTGAGCCACGAGCTCGCGCACTGCATCCTCCACGGCCCAGAGAACCCCGAGGCTAGCGCGGACGCGATGGCACACCGTGGCGTACGGGAAGCCGAGGCCCAGGGGACCTCATTGATGGTGCTCGCTGCCCACGGTCTCGACACCACCGACTTCACCGTCCCCTATGTCAGTTACTGGGCAACCACCGTTCCCGGTGTCTCCCCGGTTGACGTCGTCCAGGCCACCGCGGAGCGCGTGCGCAGGACTGCACTCGGCATCCTCGACGGACTCGAGACGGCGAAGGTCAGCGACGGCGCACCTCCTGGACTCGAGCGCCCCCAGTCGCCTCCGAGCAACTCGGCCGACCTCACCCGTCCCGTGACCAGAGTCCAACCGAGCGAGGCGATCGGGCTGTGAGCACCCTGGAGATGCTCCCCCTCCTACGTATTCAGTTCGACGGATCCGGCGTCCCCACCTTTACCCTCGATGAAGATGAGTACGTGCCACCGGGCGGCCCCTACCCACCCGAACGGGCATCTATCCGCGACATCCTCGAGGCGATCCGCGCCGACCTCGGACCAATCCGAGTCAAGATCGTCGAAACCGACGGGAGCACTTACAGCGACATTCTCCTCGCCGGCGATGCCGACAGCACATCCGCCGCGACGACCGACACGAACGCATACGCATCCGGCTTTCTCCCAGGAGAACTGGTCGCCGTCGCGGTAATCCTCAGCGAACATCCCGCCTCCGAAGACGGCACCAGCAACATCCGCTTACCAGCTGCCGTCCTTGCTCGACACGGCAGCTCGTTGATGCTCCTTGGGCGTTCGTCAGGAACGCTCACGTTTCTCGGGACGAAGCAGTGAACCCGAACGCCCGACCCATCGATGACGCGCTGGTCAACCTCGGACTCCTGCTCGTCGCCGGGCTCGCAGGCTTGTTCGCGATCCTGTGGGCAGCAGCCGAAGCCTGCGGCTACCTCACCGGCGCCATCGCCCACGGCAGCGGCTTCTCCACTGGCCTCGACGTGCTCGCAGACCCACTTCACCCGGCCGGGCAGCACCCTCTCGCATACTGGTTGATCACCGCCATCAGCGTCCTGATCCTCGGCGCGAGCGCATGGTTCGGATGGAAGCTGATCGGATTCACCAGCCACCGAACCTCCAGAGACCCTCGACGCCTCGCCGGAATCGCCACCGCCAGAGACGTACGCGCCTCATCCTCCAGCCGCGCGCTACTCAAGCGTGCCGCGAATCTGCGCCCCGGCCTCGCCAATCCTCGCCCCAAGGACGTCGGCTACGAGCTCGGCAGGTCCCGCAACTGCCGCGTCTGGTCTTCAGTCGAAGACTCCATGCTGGTCCTCGGCCCGCCACGCTCGGGCAAAGGGCTCCACCTCGTCATCAACGCGATCCTCGACGCGCCAGGTGCCGTGGTCACCACGTCGACGCGCCCCGACAACCTGACCGCGACGATCAGCGCCCGTGCCGAGGTCGGACCCGTCGCGGTTTTCGACCCGCAGGGTCTGACCAGGGCCACCTCATCCGGGCTTCGCTGGTCCCCCGTACGTGGATGCGAGGACCCCCTAACCGCGATGATTCGAGCCACCGGTCTCGCTTCCGCCACCGGCCTCTCCGCGGGTGGGGTTGAGAGCGGTGGCTTCTGGGAGGGCAAGACCCGCACCGCCCTCCAGGCCCTGCTCCATGCCGCGGCCCTCGACCACCGCAGCGCGAGCGACCTCTACGCCTGGACACTCAACCCGTCCTCGGCCACCGACGCCGTCGCTATCCTGCGCAGCTCACCGACCGCCGCCGACGGATGGAGCGAGTCCCTCGACGCCATGATCAGCGCCGACCCACGAACTCGTGACTCGATCTGGATGGGCGTCTCACTCGCCCTCTCATCTCTTTCCGACCCCCGCGTGCTCGACACCGTCACCCCGCGCGAAGGCGAGGAGTTCGACCCGACAGACTTCCTCACGAGCGACGGCACTCTCTACCTGCTCGCTACCGGGGCCGGCGCCGGGGCGGCCTGGCCCCTGGTTGCCGCATTCATCGAAGACCTCGTCGAGACCGCTCGCCACCTCGCCGCCCGCTCTCCTGGTGCCCGACTCGACCCTCCTCTCCTCCTCGCACTTGACGAGATCGGCAACCTCTCCCCCTTGCCCTCGATGCCCGTGCTGATGGCCGAAGGAGGCGGCACCGGCATCACCACCATGCCTGTCCTCCAGTCCCTAGCCCAGGCCCGCGACAAGTGGGGCGACCACGCCGCCAACGCAATCTGGGATGCCGCAATCACCAAAGTCATCCTCGGCGGCGCTTCGGCCACCAAAGACCTCCAAGACCTCTCCGCCCTCATCGGCGAACGCGACGAGGACACTGACACGCTCATCATTGGCGATCACGGCTCGCGCTCACTGCAGCGATCTGTGCGCAGGGTCCCCGTCATGCCGCCCGAGACGATTCGGACGTTGCCCTTCGGGACTGGGCTGATCCTCCTTCGCAGCACTCCACCCATCGTCACGGAGCTTCGCCGCTGGACTGATCGCGGCGAACTCGATCACCGGATTGCGCATCGCTCCGAATGCGGCCTTCCATACCCACACCAAAGTCCTTGTCACGATACCGCCTGGACTCGGCTCGGTCCTGGACTGCCCCGGCGACCATCGTCACGGAGTCCCCGTGACCGTTGACGCGGATGGAACGCTTCGCGACATCGACCGAGCACTCCGCCGCAGCACACCCGGACCAGCTCGGCGATGAAGGCGCTCGTCGATGCCTGCGGAGATGTATGGCTAGCAGCGCTCGGCGTCCCGCCGCGCGATCTCGTCACATTCCAGGCCGGGCAAGACCTCGGGCCAGGGATCGTCCTGCACCGCTGGCGGAACACGCGTTCCAGTTCCAGCCCGAGAACAGACACACCCCATCCGCATGGACCACGCCGGCTACGGGGCGCGTATCCGCCGCCCATGCCTGACCAGGGACGAACGGGGCTAAGCGACCTGCGGTGACAGATCGACGGCGGGCGCCAAGGCGATTCTGCTGGGATGATCAGCGTAACGCGACACGCCCGCGCTAGTGTCTGGGCGATCGGTAGATGCGTACGCCGGTCGCAACAACTGTGGGGGTAGGTAGAGATGGCACTTGAAGTCGTGCACGGCGCGAGTCGCAACCGCAACGCCGCCCGCGCACTCGCAAAGCAGCTGGGCGAGGTCATAGAGGACGGAACCGTCTACCTCGGCTATCCGGTGCTCGCCACTGCCGACGAGCGCGTTGAGGTAGATGCACTCTTGGTCAGCCGCACCCATGGGCTGGTCGCGTTCCTTGTCGCTGGCGATGTTCCTACCTCGCCAGAGTCCCAGTCGGATGCCATCGCTTCCCAGGACCGGCTGTTCGCCGTGCTGGAGGGCTACCTGAGCCGCCATGAGGGCCTGAGGAAGGGACGCTCCCTCGCGCTAGTTCCGAATACAGCCACACTCTTCCCATCGCCCCCGCCTGCGGCCCTACGTGAAGCAGAAGAGGGGTTCTATGGCGAACTTGGGGACCTAACGGATTGGCTGGCCGATCTCGAGCCGATCACTGAGCGATTGGAACTGAACCTCCACGCCGCCCTCCAGAGGGTGACAACCATAAAGCCGACAAAGAAGCGGTCTACGGTCACCAAGGCAGGTTCACGCGGTGCTGTACTAAAGGAGATCGAGAAGGGGATCGCCAACCTCGACCGCTGGCAGAAGATGGCGGCCATCGAGAGCCCTGAAGGTCCACAGCGAATCCGGGGCCTCGCTGGCTCGGGCAAGACAGTGGTACTCGCACTCAAGGCTGCGTACTGGCACACCACCCATCCCGAGTGGAACATCGCTCTCACCTTCCACTCGCGGGCCCTTTACCAGCAGATCGACGATCTGGTTACGCGCTTCACGTTTGAGCACGGCAATGACAGGCCAGACCCCGAGCGGCTCCGGATCATTCACTCGTGGGGCTCACGCGGCCGCCCGGGCGTCTACAGCATGATCGCCGTGGCATTGGGTGAAACACCGCGCGACTGGGCGTATGCACGAGGCAAGTACGGGATGGAAGACGCGTTCCAGGGTGTTTGCCGGGAGTTACTGTCCTTAGCCAAGACGCGATCTGTCGAGCCGATCTTCGACGCTGTCTTGATCGACGAGGCCCAAGACCTTCCCCCCGAGTTCTTTCAACTCGTCTACCGCTTCACCCGTGACCCGAAGAGGATCGTGTGGGGATACGACGAACTCCAGCGTCTCTCGGAGGCGGCAATGCCATCGACGGCGGAACTCTTCGGAACAGGACTCGACGGCGAACAGCTCATCAGCCTGGAGGCACCGCCCGACGGTCCGCAGCGCGACATCGTCCTGCCTGTCTGTTACCGAAACACACCGTGGGCACTCGCGACTGCACATGCGCTCGGAATTGGGGTCTACCGGGACGAGGGGCTACTCCAGCACCCCGACGAGCCACAACTCTGGTCTGACATCGGTTACAGCGTCGTGCATGGCCAGTTGTCGCCGGGCGAGAGCGTCACTCTCGAGCGCTCGCAGGAGAGCTATCCGTCGTACTTTCCGGACCTGCTGAACCCAGATGATGCAGTTGTGGTCCGGTCCTTCGAGGACCGGGACGCGCAAGACGCTTGGGTTGCCGACCAGATCAAGAGGAACATCACCCAAGACGAACTGGACTATGACGACATCCTGATCGTCCTTCCTGACACGTACCGTGCGAAGACCCGGGCGCCACGCTTACAGCGTGAGCTCGAACGCCGGGGGATCGACTCCCACCTGGCCGGCGTGAACACCAGCACGGATCAGATCTTCCAGCCAGACTCGGTGGCGATTGCCCACATCTACCGGGCCAAGGGCAACGAGGCGCCGATGGTCTACGCGATCGATGCGCACCAGACGGCAGCCAGCTTCAACGCAGTCACCAACCGCAACAAGCTCTTCACAGCCATCACACGTAGCCGGGCATGGGTACGCGTCACGGGCTACGGCGATCGGATGAAGCTTGTCGAGGACGAGGTGACTGCGGTTAGGACCAACGGATATCGGCTACGCTTCACGATCCCAACGGCCCCCGAGTTGGCCCAGCTTCGCCATATCCATCGAGATCGGCCAGAAGGAACCGAGGTTGCCGTGCGCCGAGCCACCGAGGGCGTCTCCACTTTCCTGGAAGCCCTCGAGCGGGGCGATATGGACCTTTACGACCTTCCCCCAGACATCAGAACCCGATTGACCCGCCTCCGGGTCGATGATCAGACCGGGGCCGATGACGACGACCGCTAGGGCAATTGCCGACTCAGTCCAGAACATTCTGGACTACCTGATCGAGGCTGACCTCGCGCTATACACCACCGCCGTGGCAGTCTCCCCCGGCCGTGTTACGTTCACTCGCTACCAGCCGGATGCGGCGTTCTTGATCGACCGAGAGCATCCAGGAATCGATCAGTACATGGCGTGGGTGACGTCCGGCTCATACTCAGCCGTCCTCCTTGACGGCGCGTTGCTTCAGTTCACGTACACCCTCGAGGGCGGCGAAGTCACGGGTCACAGACTCGCCTACATACCCTGTCCGTTCGCGGTCGACCCCGATCTTCTCGCGTCAGGTGAACCCCTCGCGGACATCATCGATATATACCGGGATGGCGACGCGCTCCTACGCAGCCCAATTCGCTTCGACTTCGACCCTGAAGCTAGCAAGGCCGGGCACCCCGCGGCGCACATGACGCTCAACGGTGTTGACTGTCGGATCGCAGCCGTTGCACCAGTCCATGCGTTGCGGTTCGCGGACTTCGTCTTCCGCAACTTCTACGCTGAACTCTGGGTCGCTCACCAGCCGTTCTTTAGCGCAGCCACAGCCCGACACCTTGGTCCAGCCGTGATCACGGACGTCGAGCGCCAAGAACTCCACGTCGCCTGGGACACACATTCGAAGCTGCTATCAGCCTGACCAGCTGGAATCGGGTGGGGTGGCGTCCACGACGGCCGGCAGATCAGCCATCGAGGCGTTTCCCCACCTCTCGTCGCCACGACGTCGAACGAACCGGGCGGCCTGGTAGCGCTGGACCCACCTGAGTTCAGTACACAGCCCGCGTCTCGCTGATATCGCCGCGCAGCGCTCGCCGCCGCAGCAGTTCTGGTGCATGCAGACCCGCCCATCCGGCTCGCTGCGACCGATTCAGCCACACTGCCTGAGGTCCGGTTCGTGTTCGAGCTCGATGCCGACGACGAGGACCAGACCGTTAGCCGCGCCACCGCCGTCGTGACAGCTGCCGTCGCCGGAAGCCACCTCGAACAGGCACGCTGGACCTACCGGGTGCGGATCTCCGGCGCGCCCGGGTGACCAGCGTTCGTACTGGTCACCAGAGCTAGCGCCAGTCCAGATTCAAGCCACGCACCCACCTCCACATGAGCATGCCGGCTGCACGCGGGAACACAGACGGCTGCGGTGGATCGCGCGAGACAGAGAAACAACCGAGCTGGCGTTCCGCTGTCAGACGCGCAGAACGCGTGCCGACTAAACGTCTTATCGGGCAATCTTTGCCACAGCGGCCGCGGCGGCGTGGTCGAAGACACCGTGCTCACACGAACCGCCTAGATCCTCGGCGGTGAGCGTCAGAACGATCAGGATGTGTCCCCGGCCGATGTACGCGAACCGCGTTGAGCCCGAGCTGCCGCTGCTCGCGGTCCATGACTGCACGATCTGTATGCCGACTTCTCCGCGACCCAGGTCACAGGCTCGCATGTGCGACTCGACTGTGAGATCGTCGGTGACAGCGATGACATCGCTGCACTCGTTGACCTGACGTCCAAGGAGTTCGACGAGACGACCAGGCTCAAGGGCACGGTCGGAGGCGATCTCCTGCTTCAACAACATCGCGCCGTCGGGGCGTGGCCCAAGCATCTTCGACGTTGACGTCGGCTGCACCCCATCGTGAGGCTTCGTCCGTCAGCTCGCGAGTGACTTGTCGGCACTCGGATCCAGACATCTCCGAATCAGACACGGAGCCATCCGGGCGTACCGGCACCTCCGTCGTACGCCACTCACCCGGAAGCTCGGCCGCAACAAGCAGGCCGCTCAGTTCCGCACTCGAGAGCAGAACCTGGCCAAGGTCTCCAAAGCCGCCCGCACGGCGGGAGGACTCGCCGGCACCGGCGCCGACGCCACCGCGCACAGCGCCGAAGCCGTACGACTCCTCGTCACCATCCCCGTCGGTGATCCCGTCCAAGTCGATGCGTTCCGCAACCTCGACAAACTCTTCCGCCACGTCGACAACGCCCTGCACCGGGCGATCGAGCACGGCTTCAACACACGCATCTACCTCGTGCGCAACACCCTCCCCCGCATCGACCCCACCGACGGCCTCCAACCCCACCTGGCACGGCAGATCTTCGAACCCCTCCAGCACCAAGGACGTACGCCACTGGTCGCCGTCGCGCGCCGCTACCTCCGCACCGACCCGGTCCGGATGGCCCCGCCCGGAGTCGCCGCGATCAACCGCGCCGATTTCCGCAAGGCGATCAACTACCGTCGAACCACCGGCGGGGGCGGAGTCGCCCTTTAGGTCCGGATCCGAGCCGTCATTGCGAGGGGACCGTCGGCAGTCACTTCCGCCACTGCTCGACGACGCTGTCCCGGTAAGCCTCAGCGATCTTCCGCGCCGCACCGTCCAGCCACCTGACCCCGTCGACCACCCACAGCCGAGCCATCGCGATCGCAACGATCCCGTCCATGTCCTCGGTCTCCTCCCGGAGACCATCGAGCAGGTCAAGGACCATCGCAATCCCCCGACTCAGACTCAGCCCCTTGATAGGAACCTGCTCGGCCCACGGCGCGCGCCAAGGTCCTAGCACCAACTCCGCGCGCGCAGTCATCAGATACACCGCCAGGTCCCCCAGCCCGGCCTCGTCGGCGTGATCCGCGAGCCCCACGAGAAGGGAGCTCACCCGCCGGCAGATGGTCAAAGCCTCGTTCGTGTTGATGTCTTCCATGTCCTTAGGGAACCCCAGATCGCCCACGCTCAGTGGCCTGCACCTGGCGCCTGTGGAAAACCTCCCCGGTCTCGCCGCCTGTGGATGACGACCGGCCCGCTTTCGCGAGCGCCGCTGACACCCGTGACAAGGCTTTACGATGAGAAGCATGACCACCAACGACTGGACACAGGAGCGAGTCCGGGACCTCGTCGCCCATGCCCGCCAGGAGCAGCCCAGGTGGTCGTGGAAATTGAGCGTGCGTCCCGAAACTCTCGCAATGCTCGACCCGAAACCAGGGGCTCTCACCCACCCCGACCCCGGCTTCGCACCCCTCGACATCCTCACCTTCGACGGTTGCGAGCTCGCCGCGCTTGACCTCCTCTGGGACATCGTGCTCGCCAGCGCCGTCGATGCTCACGGCTTCACCCCCAACCAGGTCGTACCGTCCTACTGGCTCGACCTGTCCACTGGCGTAGTCGAGGAATGGACCGAAGAGGCTCACACCCGACTCACTCGCGGGACTTGAGGCTGGCCCGCACTATCGCATCTCGGCGCCGCTGGCAGGTGGCTGACCGCCGACCCGCCATCGGAAACTCGGCATCTGAGTTGCCGGCAGCACCGCGTGGCGTGTTCCGGCATGACAGTCACTCGAGGCGGTGTGACTCAATCTGCGAACGAGTCGTTGAGCTGACGGCATGGTCCGCATACAGATTGGTACGGGGTACGCGGCGTTCCTCACCAGGAACTTTCAGTGTCACGGACAAAGGCTCCGTACGGAGCCCATTCCACAGGTGAGTCTCGTGTTGCCCAGAACTGTCGGTGCCCTCGTTTACCCTGAGAACACACGTTCGAGGTGGTGCCAGATGATGACCGTTCACGAGGTAGCCGAGCACTACGGGGTCAGCGAAGCGTTCATGGTGCGTGCGCTCGACAGGATCGGATTCAAGAACGCGAAGCCCGACACCGCCGTCCCCTCGCCGACGATCACCTGCTTCGAGACGGTATTCGGCGACCAGATACGGGCGGCCCGGCCCAGGCCGCCCGCAGCGTTCACCGCCGAGTCGGACGCTGAGCCGACGGCCTCCCGTCTTGTCCGCAAGCCCAAGCCTCACGTCATGCGAGTCGCCCACGAGCGGGTTGGTGCCGGACGCGACGCGGCCAGGAACCGGGAGAAGCGGCTGCTGGCCAGCCCAGGCCTCATACACGCGATGGACCTGGTCGGGACTTGGGACGGCGACCCGTGGAGCGGCGAGGTCGTGCCCGGCGCCGTCCATTTCTTCGGCGGTCCGATCAACAGCGGACCGCGCGCAGCCTGCGGCAGGTCGCACATGCGCGCCGTCCTCGGTGACGAGTTCGTGCCCGCCGACGACCCGCGAACGGCGGGGCAGTGCCCTCGATGCGCCGAGCTGGTCGCGGAGGGCAAGGGCTTCCGGAACCCGCCCGGCTCCTACGACCCGTTCTGTCAGGCGTACCTGCATGTGAAGATCGACGGCCAGGTCGAAGTCCAGAACTGCTCGCTGAGTGGCCAGCACCGGGGCCTGCACCGCACCCGCGAAGGCGCGACGTGGGACGTCGGCTTCGACGACTTCGTGCCAGCGCCGCTCGACGCGGGCTGCCACATCACGAAGGTCTCCTGAACTCGCGCCGCCTGGCCGAGGCGGTCCACGCGGTACATGTTCCGCGCCATGACGTTGGCGCAAAGTACGCTCACCGTCATGGCTAGGGGCCCGCGCGACTACCACTCAGCGACAGTGAAAGCGTTGTACGAGTTGGGAAAGGGGCTCTTCCTACCTGAGGTGGGGGTGGCGTAGGCCGCCGGCGATGAGGAGCATCCTGAGTCGGTAGTGGTCCAGGTTGCGGAAGCCACGGGCGAT